>NZ_FOSJ01000009.1:44053-65222 GCF_900114235.1 Marinilactibacillus piezotolerans
ATTGCGAAGAAATACAATACAACCGTTTCTTCAATCAAGTCATTGAACAATCTGAAAAGTGACCTGATATTTGTCAATCAGAAATTGGTCGTTGCTGGAAAGACTCAAAGTTCTTCAAGTAGTTCTAACACAAAAATAACTGAAGAAACATCTTCGCAAAGCGGAGAGTATAAAGTGAAGTCAGGAGATACTTTGTCAGGCTTAGCTAAAAAATATGATACTTCAGTTTCACAACTTAAAGAGTGGAACCAATTAAAAAGTGATATGATTTACGTCGGTCAAGTATTAATCGTCAATGCAGAATCAGGAAAAGAAAATTCTGATAAAGGAAGTTACCTTGTTGTCAGCGGAGATACTCTTTCTGGTATTGCCCTTAAATTCAATCTAACAGTTCAACAGTTAAAAGATAAAAATCAATTGTCATCTGATCTTATTTATATAGATCAAATACTAAGTATTTAATTTTTAAAGCTTTGACAGAATAAACAACTGTCAAAGCTTTTTTTTGATTTCAGTAATTTACGAAAACTATTGCGGCAGTGTAAGTGTTTTGGTAAGATGATTACTAATAAATGATTTTTCAATAAATAAAATTTTTAGTGACTATTTATTAAATAAAAGACTCTGAACAGGAATAGTATGTTGGCCTTTCATTAATAGAGAGCGTATGTGTGGTGAAAATACGTATGAAAGAAACAGAACTCGCCTGGAAGTCGTTTAAGTGAAATGATCTTTTGATTCTACTAACTTAAACCGTAGATCTGCGTTAAAGATTTAAGATTGTCCTTTTATCAAGGACAATGAACTTAGGTGGTACCGCGATAAATAACGCCCTATGAGCTATACAATAGTATGGTTTATAGGGTTTTTTTGATTTATGAATATTAATAAAATAGTTTTAAAAGGAGAGAACAAGATGTCATTCAATCACAAATCAATTGAAAAAAAATGGCAAGACTTCTGGTCAAGCAATCAAACATTTAAAACAACAGAAGATGATAATAAAGAAAATTTCTATGCATTAGATATGTTTCCCTATCCATCCGGACAAGGACTGCATGTTGGCCATCCAGAAGGGTACACTGCCACAGATATTATTTCCCGTATGAAACGTGCTCAGGGCTATAATGTACTTCATCCAATGGGCTGGGACGCTTTTGGTTTGCCTGCAGAGCAGTATGCCTTGGATACAGGTAATGACCCGGCAGAATTCACAGAAAAAAATATTCAGACTTTTAAGCGTCAGATCAATTCTTTGGGATTTAGTTATGACTGGGAACGAGAAATCAATACTACTGATCCCGACTATTATAAATGGACTCAGTGGATATTTATAAAGCTATATGAAAAAGGATTAGCGTATGAGGCGGAAGTACCAGTTAACTGGTGCCCGGCATTAGGAACAGTACTAGCAAATGAAGAAGTGATCGACGGGAAATCTGAACGCGGAGGACATCCTGTATATCGTAAACCAATGAAGCAGTGGATGCTTAAAATTACTGCTTACGCAGATCGTTTGCTTGAAGACTTAGAAGAGGTTGACTGGCCGGAACATATAAAAGATATGCAGAGAAACTGGATCGGAAAATCTGAAGGTGCAAATGTTATATTCTCAATTAAAGATACAGATCTAGATTTTACTGTATTCACAACTCGTCCTGATACGCTATTCGGAGCGACATATGCAGTGCTGGCACCAGAATCTGAATTGATTGATCAAATTACCTCAGAAGATCAAAAAGAAGCTGTCAAAACTTATATAAAAGAAGTAAGTGTTAAATCTGATTTGGAACGAACAGATTTAAATAAAGATAAAACAGGAGTATTCACTGGTGCATATGCAATTAATCCAATAAACGGAAAAGAAATACCGATATGGATAGCTGATTATGTGCTAGCATCTTATGGTACTGGTGCAATTATGGCAGTTCCAGCCCATGATGAACGAGATTGGGAATTTGCAAAAAAATATGATTTAGAAATTATTTCTGTACTAGAAGGTGGAGATGTAAAAGAAGCTGCTTTCACAGAAGATGGACCACACATTCATTCTGATTTTTTGGATGGGTTAAATAAAGAAGAAGCGATCAGTAAAATAATAGATTATCTCGAAGAGAAGCAGGTTGGAGAGAGAAAAACAACCTATCGATTAAGAGACTGGTTATTTGCTCGCCAAAGATATTGGGGTGAACCAATTCCAGTGATTCATTGGGAAGATGGCACAACAACTACTGTCCCAGAAGCAGATTTACCAATTGAATTGCCTAAGACAGATGAAATCAAGCCATCTGGAACAGGTGAATCACCATTAGCCGTTATAGAAGAATGGGTCAATGTAACCGATCCCCAAACTGGGAAAAAAGGTAAAAGAGATACGAATACAATGCCGCAATGGGCAGGGAGCTCTTGGTATTTCTTGAGATTTATTGATCCTGAAAATCCAGAACAAATAGCTGATTCAGAAAAACTAAAAAAATGGCTACCAGTAGATCTATATATCGGTGGAGCAGAACATGCTGTGCTTCATTTGTTATATGCTCGTTTCTGGCACAAATTTTTATACGATTTAGGTATTGTTCCAACCAAAGAGCCATTTGAACGCCTATATAACCAAGGGATGATTCTAGGTGAAAATAATGAAAAAATGTCTAAATCAAAAGGAAATGTCGTAAATCCTGACGATGTTGTGGAAGAATTTGGAGCAGATACATTGAGAGTTTATGAGATGTTCATGGGTCCGCTTGATGCTGCCATTGCTTGGAGTACAGACGGGCTTGAAGGTTCACGTAAGTTTCTGGATCGTGTCTGGAGACTGCTGATTGATGAAGAAGATCGTTTGAGAGACCGAATTACAACGATAAATAATGGAGAATTAGATATTGTATATAATCAAACGGTCAAAAAAGTTACGCAAGATTTTGTAAATCTGCAGTTTAATACAGGTATTTCCCAGCTGATGGTTTTTGTAAATGCGGCATATAAAGCAGAAGGTTTGCCAGTCGATTACATTAAAGGATTCTTGAAAATGTTAGCTCCAATCGCACCTCATGTTGGAGAAGAACTTTGGAGTCGTGTCAGCCAAACAGGTGAGAGCATCTCTTATGAACCATGGCCAACTTACGATGAAACAAAATTAGTAACAGATGAAGTGGAAGTAGTTTTCCAGGTAAATGGAAAAATTCGTGGAAAAGCGATAGCTTCAAAAAATATTTCAAAAGAAGAACTTCAACAGATGGCTATGGAAAATGAAAATATCAAAGAACATCTGGAAGGAAAAACAATTCGTAAAGTAATTGTGGTTCCCGGCAAGTTGGTCAATATTGTTGCTCCTAATTAAATAAAGCATAATACAAGGAGACATAGGACATTACGTTTTATGTCTCCTTTTAATGAAATGGTGTGTTCCGATTATTTTATACTTTTGATTATCTTTTAAATTATACTTCTCAGTCTAAAGTCTGATCATTTAAATAAACAGTGCAACCTTCCCTATTGTTTGATAAAATATTAATGCACTGTGTTTATAATATTTAAGTTAGATACAAGATCAATCTAAATAGAGGAGAAACTTACATGCAACACGATTTTATGCGTAACGAACTGATCGTACAAAAAAAATTAAACAAACATGATCTTAAAAAATTTATCAGACTGATTTGGTCAACTGATTTATCTAAATCATTACTATTTATTGGTTTAATAGGCAGTGTATTGACCACTGCCACTCAGTTAATGATCCCTTTGGTAACACAGCGATTTATAGATGGCGTAGAATTAGATTTCTTTACCCCTAAAATGATAGCTGGCATTATTGCAGTCTTTGTCATTCAAGTGTTATTAGATGCAATGTCCAATTTCATTTTACATAAAGTAGGGCACCAGGTTATTGCAGGATTAAGATCGTTTTTGTGGAAAAAAGTTACAAGATTACCAGTCAAGTTCTTTGACCAGTATGCTTCTGGAGAGGTAGTTAGTCGGATAACAAATGATACGATTATTGTTCAGAATCTGATTACTTCTTTTTTCCCGCAGTTTATTACAGGAGTCATCACGGTTATTGGTGTATTTTTTATACTGATTTTTATGGATTGGCAAATGACGCTAGTTATGCTGATAGCGATACCTCTAGTTACGATACTGGTTAAACCGCTAGGAAATAAAATTGCTTTGATTTCAAAAGAAATGCAAGATGAGACAGCCGTGTTTTCGGGCAAAATCCAACAGACAATCTCTGAAGCGAGACTGATGAAATCTTCTACAGCTGAACCGTATGAAAAAGAAAAAGGTAAGAGAGGAATCAATCGCTTATACAAGATTGGGTTAAAAGAAGCTAGATATATGTCTTTGATTGCGCCATTAATGTATACTTTAATGATGGGAATTATTGTATTAGTCATTGGATACGGAGGATATCGCGTGGCTCAAGGCGTAATGTCGACGGGGTCTCTAGTGGCCTTCTTGCTTTACTTATTTCAAGTGATTTTCCCCGCAGTTACGTTCATGAACTTTTTCATGCAGATACAAAAAGCAGCAGGAGCAACGAATAGAATTATTGATATTCTTGATGAAGAAGAAGAGCCTACAGAAGTAGGGGAAGAAGTAGATATTACTAATCTACCTCTTCATTTTGAAAATGTTTCATTTGAATATACGGAAGGTAATCCAATACTGAAAAATATTCAGTTTACTACGAATCCAGGAGAAAAAATTGCTTTTGCCGGCCCTAGTGGTGGAGGCAAAACTACTTTATTTGCATTAATCGAAAGATTTTATGAACCAAAATCTGGGCAGATCATTGCGGGTACTATTCCTGTTCAAGATATCTCTATTGCTTCTTGGAGAAGACAAATCGGTTATGTATCACAAGAAAATGCCATGATGTCGGGAACAATTAGAGAAAATTTATGTTACGGACTTCCGAAAGATACTAAGATTTCTGACGATGAACTATGGAAAGTTGCCGAGATGGCATATGCAAAAGGTTTTATTGAATCTTTTCCTGATGGTCTAGATGAAAGGATCGGAGAACGCGGCATCAAACTATCTGGAGGACAAAGACAGCGAATCAATATTGCCAGAGCCTTTTTAAGAAATCCTAAGATCTTGATGATGGATGAAGCAACTGCCAGTCTTGACAGCCAGTCAGAACGAATAGTATCACAAGCATTGAATAAATTAATGGAAGGGCGTACTACATTTGTGATTGCTCATCGATTGAGCACAATTATAGATGCAAATAAAATCTTATTTATCGACAATGGCGAGATTACTGGTATCGGAACCCACGAGGAGCTGTTGAGTACACATCCTATGTACGGCTTGTTTGCAAAACAGCAATTGAATTAAGTCAGCTTCCTTTAAAAACTGTCTAAAAACTTAAATTTTCAATAAATTGCTTTATTCTTTGTAAACGAGATTGCAACGGATACATTAAAACAGTAAAATAGAACCTAATTGGAAAAGGAGCGCGTGGCTGCTCCTTTTTCTATGTAAAAGTAAGACTATGATTTTTATAAAATAAATTATTCTCGACTTATTGAAAGAAGGTTCAATCTACAATGGATAATCAGTCCACTCCGAATACATTAAAAAAGGAAATGACTCACGATCAGCAATTGGTTAGTGGATCAGCTTGGATGACAGCAGGAAGCATGGTTTCTAGAGTTTTAGGGATTATATATATTATTCCCTGGATGGCTTGGATGGGAAGCGAGGCCAATGCTGCCAATGCTTTATTTCAAATCGGCTATACACCGTATGCTTTTTTCTTGGCACTAGCTACAGCAGGTGTACCTTCAGCTATTTCAAAGCAGATCAGTCATTATAATGCGATTGGAGAATATGAAGTCTCTAAATCAATTTATAAAAAAGGCTTGAAATTAATGGCATTTACAGGTGTTGTATCGGCGATTGCCTTATATTTACTTGCACCTCTGCTGGCAAAGACTAGTCCATCAGCAAGTGCTGATGATGCAGTAATCGTTATGAGAGCTTTGGTCCCTGCTTTGTTGATTATACCTTCACAAAGTGTGACTCGAGGATTTATTCAAGGACATAATACAATGGCTGCGCCAGCAATTTCTCAAATGATTGAACAGTTTGCACGAATTATCTTTATGTTAGCTTCTGCTTACATCATAACTCAGGTATTGTTAGGTGAAGGCGAAGGAATGGTTACGGCAGTATCGTATTCTACTTTTGCCGCCTTTGTAGGTGCAATCTTTTCGATAGCCTATCTTGCTTGGAAAATCAAAAGATTAGATACAGCATTTGATTATAGCGCCGAAGAAAGTGCTGGAAAAGTAACCGTTTCTTCCAATGCACTGTTAAAAGGGATCATCAAGACGTCAATACCCTTCATCGTTATTGCTACGGGCATTACAATCTTTCAGATGATTGATCAAATTACTTATGCTCCGATTATGGAGTGGTTGTCAACCATGAGTAAAGATGCAATTGAAGAAACCTACGGAATTACTCAAGCAAATGCACATAAACTAATTATGATATTAACTTCATTCGGTACAGCTCTATCAATTACTACAGTTCCGCTAATTAGTACATTGATGGCTAAAAGAGATATTAAAGAAGTAAGTAGACAATTTTCAAAAGGGGTTCAGCTTTTGTTTTTTGTTATGTTTCCTGCAGCAGTAGGGATGGCAGCAGTAGCTGAACCACTATACAATGTTTTCTTTAAGCCGAACGAGTTAGGAACTGCTGTTACACAAGTTTCTGCTTATATGAGTATTTTTATTGCTTTATATGCAGTCTTAGGAAATATGCTGCAGGCTGCTGGACAAACAAGACCGGCTATCAGAGCATTGATTATTGGGTTTATAGCTAAGTTGATTACCCAGCCTTTATTTGTAGGGTTTTTAGGCTTTGGTGCATATGGCATGCTCTATTCAACTATTATAGGATTCGGAATAACCTGCTGGTTAATGATGAGAATTATGCACAAAGCAACTAACTATTCTGCTAGTTTACTGTTTCGTCGATCAATGCTTATTTTTATCCTTTCATTAATTATGGGAGCTGTCACCGTTATTGCTAGAGAAGGAACAGAAATGTTTTTAAATTATGATAGTAAAATCCAAGCAGGATTGTCTTTGCCTATTCTAGCTTTTGTAGGAATAATAGTTTATGGTTATCTTGTACTGAAAACACGGTTAGCGGATCGTTTACTAGGAGCACAAGCTGCTAGAGTAAGAAATAAACTAAGAATAAAATAAACTTTTGAGTTAAATGAATAAGTTAGATACACTAGACTAGAGGTGAATTATGAGAATCGATAAGTTATTAGCTCATAGTGGGTTAGGAACCAGGAAAGAAGTTAAAAAGTTACTGAAGACTTCGATTGTTGAAATCAATGGTGAAGTCGTAAAAGATCCGAAAACGCAGGTGGATCCGGATATCGATGAAGTATTTATTGCTGGGGAACCTTTAGACTATCAAGAATTCGTTTACTTTATGCTGAACAAACCAGCAGGTGTTATCAGTGCGACTGAAGATGATATGCATGAAACAGTACTTGATTTACTTCAACCGAGTGATATTGTTCAGGATCCACATCCAGTAGGTCGCTTAGATATCGATACTGAAGGATTATTACTGTTGACTAATGACGGAACATTGACACACAGGCTGCTTTCCCCTAAGCATCACGTAGACAAAAAGTATTTTGCAGAGATAAAAGGAATTGTCACTGAAAAAGATATTACTGAATTTAAAGAAGGCATTGAATTAGATGATGAGTATCTGACAATGCCTGCAGACTTGAGAATATTATCGGTTGACGAAGAAGAAGCAACCTCTAAAATTGAAATTGTGATTCAAGAAGGGAAATTTCATCAAGTCAAAAGGATGTTCCATGCAGTAGATAAAGAAGTTCTTTATCTAAAACGACTTTCTATGGGACCTTTGACGCTAGACCCTTTGCTGGAACTCGGGGCGTACAGGGAATGTACAAAAGAAGAAATTCAACAATTGAAATCATAATATTAAATGTCGTGCTTGTTTGAAAAATCTTAATAACTTCAGCCCTTAAAAGTTAGATATTTCATTCTGACTTTTAGGGTTTTTTTGTATATTCAAAATTAAAACTACTAGTTTAAACGGATAAGCAATAAAAAGTATACTGGATATGAAAATTTTTGTTTATAGAAATAAAAAATGACTGGTTCACGTCCAAGTAAAATACCGGACATTAACCAGCCAATTCGCTGCAAAATATTAAACTCTAATTTTTAAAGATAGAAATCTAAAAGCGAGTTATTGGTTTAATTTAAAGTTTGGCAATAATTATGCACCTAGTGTAAATAAAGCAATAAATCCAGAACTTACATAGAATGCACTGATCCACATTAACCTGATGAATCTTAGCCGGTCTTTTTTGAACTTTTCCTCTGCTGGATCATGTTCCAGTCTAGGTCCTGAATTCAATCCCAGTAAAGCTAAAGCAACCATTCCTAAAAAGAATAACAATTGCTGATTAAAGTACATTAATGCAAAACCTAATGCAAAAGCACCTAAACATATTACAAATAATTTTAAATTCAACTTTCTCGACCTCTCCTGATTTCTCTAATTCAGTATAACGAAGAGTTTTTGAAAAAGCTAGTTTGAATTTGCATAGTCATTCATTGTTCTAGGAATATCATTAATAATGGCGGTTGGTAAAGTAACGTAATTTGTTTCAGCTAATGTATTGGCGATTTTACTGTGCAAGAAAACAGCGGAAAGAATACCTTTCTCATAATTTTCAAATTGACCCATGAATCCTGCAATCATCCCAGCAAGTGTATCACCCATACCGCCTGTAGCCATCGAAGGATTGCCAGGTATATTCTGCCAGACTTCATCTTCAAAATAAATTTCAGATTGTCCTTTTTTCAAAACGATAATAGCGTCTAGATCTTTTTGTTTTTGTATATTATCTTCCACATTTTCTTTGTCTGGTTCCATATTTGATAAAGTCTTCCATTCTCCTAAATGAGGAGTGAATACAAGCTGAGCTTTAGGATGCGCTAGTGACTCATTTATATAAATAGAAATAGCATCTCCATCTATTAATATGAATTGATCCTCCCTTAATTCATTTAACACTGATTTCATCACATCTTTTGCACGGTCATCTCGTCCAAGACCAGGCCCGATAACAATTCCATCCATCTTATCCACCATATTAACTAAAGTATCTAGATCGTACATATCTACAAACATAGCTTCGGGGATTCTCGAATGCAGAGCATGGACATTAATAGGAGAACTAGCAACAGTTACCAAACCCGCACCCGAGTAAACAGCTGCAGAGGCAGACATGATAATTGCGCCACCCATTTGTTCATTACCGCCAACAAACAATAATTTACCGAAATTCCCTTTATAACTATTCTTTTCTCTTTTAGGGATAGCCTGTTTTATATAACTTTCACTTATTAATTTCAAAAGATACCCTCCTTTGCTATAGATTTTACGCTTAGTTCGTTGATTATGCACATGTTTTACTTGTTCTTGAATTGGTGTTTGCTCTAAAAAATGCTAAAATAGAATATAGAAGTAAAAAAGATTGAATTCTAAAGGTATTCACTTTTTTACTAAACATGATAGATTTATTAGGAGGAAAAACAAATATGACAAATCAATCAATTGATTGGAAAGCAGAAGCAGCAAAACGAAAAGATGATTTCTTAGAGGACTTATTTACGATCCTGAAAATCGATAGTGTAAGAGATGATTCAAAAGCTACTGAAGATGCACCAGTAGGTCCTGGACCTAAAAAAGCTTTAGAAGAATTTCTTGCAATTGGGGAAAGAGACGGCTTTAAAGCTGAAAACTTTGATAATTGGGCAGGACATATTGAATATGGCGATGGCGATGAAATCATGGGTGTCCTCGCTCACGTTGATGTTGTGCCAACAGGTACTGGCTGGGAAACTGACCCTTTCGAACCAGTAATCAAAGACGGCAGATTATATGCACGTGGTTCAAGTGATGACAAAGGACCTGGTATGGCTGCATACTATGCCATCAAAATGATTAAAGAATTAGATTTACCTGTTTCTAAAAAAATTCGCTTTATCTTAGGAACTGATGAAGAGAGTGAATGGCAAGGAATCACACACTATTTAAAAACTCAACAAGAACCAGATTTTGGATTCTCTCCTGATGCAGCATTTCCGATCATTAACGGTGAAAAAGGGAATGTATCTGCAATTTTGAATTTTGGTGGAAATGCAGCAGGCGGAACACATACATTAGTTGAATTTGAATCTGGATTACGCCCAAATATGGTTCCTCAAGATGCTGTTGCGGTAATAGATTCCAATCAACCAGAAGAATTGGAAAATGGATTCCAGGACTTTCTTTCTGGTCAGCCAGTAACTGGTGATTTAGCAGTAGATGGTAACCGTGTAACAATTAGAATCGTTGGAAAAGCAGCTCATGGCAGTACACCGGCAAAAGGTGTAAACGCCGGAACATATCTAGCTAGGTTCTTGTCAGATTTCAACTTCGGTGGAGATGCAAAAGATTTTATACAAGTTGCTGCACTTTACTTGCATGAAGATCCAGCTGGAAAAAAATTAGGCGTTGCACACACTGATGGAGTGATGGGAGCTTTAACTTCAAATACCGGAATCTTCAAATTTAACGCAGATAAAGCAGGACAGCTAACAATTAACATGCGCTATCCTCAAGGTACTTCTGAAGAAATAATTGGTAAAAGCATAAAAGAAAAGCTGTCTCAATATTCTGTAGAAGTAACACTACCAGAAGGAAAAGTACCACATTATGTTCCCGGAAATGACCCATTAGTACGCACTTTATTAGATGTATATCAACGTCAGACTGGATTAGAAGCAAGTGAACAAGTTATAGGTGGTGGAACTTATGGACGTTTAATGACACGTGGAGTCGCTTATGGTGCAATGTTCCCGGATAGTGTCGATACAATGCACCAGGCAAATGAATTTATGGCAGTAGATGATCTGATAAATGCAATGGCAATTTACGCTGAAGCGATATATGAATTAGTAAAATAGACATCTCAGAATAATAAAGAGACTTTATATGGATAATTTTCTGGCATAAAGTTATTCATAAAGGTGCGCTTGGGTTCTTGATTTTTACAAAATATAAGGAGTGATTGTATAATGATGCCTTCAAAAGATAATGGATTTGTCAACTTTCTGATGCCATTTGGAATGATCTCAGGAGCTGTTATTGGAATAATCATAGGCATATTTATGAATCATCTGTTATATGGAGTAATCATAGGCGGAGGAATTGGCTATCTCTTTGGTACATTGACTTATTTCCTGAAAGTAAAAAAAGAAATGAAGAATAAAAATTAAATATAAATAGTAAAACCCCTTTCGCCTGTTAAAAGCGAAAGGGGTTTTTATATGATAAATAGTCAAAAGAGAAAATAAGTTACTCAACAACCGATTGATCAACTTGCATAGTTTGTCCTTCTTCAAGTAAAACATGACCTGAAGAATATGGTTCGGTTTCAACGGTTAAAAGAACTTCATCAGTCTGATACAGTCCACCGATAGTATTGACGATGCTTTGAAGAAGTAATGCTTCAATACCGGAACCGGCTTGCATTTCAGTAATTTCTTCTGAAAAGTCTATATGGACAATACCATCGTTACCTAAATACATATAATTGATTTCAGTATTTTCAGTTAGGGAAGGAATAGTTATATCTCCAGTATTTCCATTTAAGATTTCTGTTAATTGGATACGAGCGGGATCGTTTGTCTTCAACTCTAGTGTAGTATCCACAATAGTCAGTGCTGTAGCCATTTCATTCAATTCATAAACCGTCAATGGTATTTCTTCATCGGCATCTTCTTGAATCTCACTTAAAGTAGAAGTTACGGTCATTTCACTCTCAGGTTCAGAAATCGTCTGTACTAGACCAACTTGTGGAGCATAATACAATAAAGTAGTCGTGTCATCAATTGTACGTGTTACTTCTATTGCGTCATAATTTCCAGAAGGTGTCTCAACTGATACATCGGTATTCGTAATCTCAGAAACTGACCCAGATGGACTTTCCCAGCTGTGGCCTTCTTCTATAGGAGATTGCAGCAGAATATCGAAGTTTTCTTGTCCAGTAGTCAGCCCTGTATCTACGATATCATCTCTAAAATAAGTTTCTCCTCTTAAAAAAACTTCCCGAACTTCATTTTCAGTGTATTCATATACTTTTACCATATCAGTACCTGAAGTAGCTTGAACTAGTTGTAAGGTATCGCTATGTGTGAACTGAGGATAAATAGTGTAACTAGCACTTTCGTTTCCTTCACCTTCATACACATATTTAGTGTTAGCACTCATTGGTACCCAATCCAGCATATTTTGCGAAAGAGTAGTATCTTGCTCCTCGCTAGAAGAATCTGTATTTGACTGGTCATTACTATCAGTTTGTTCAGTATCATCTGTTGTAAGTTCTGGAGCTTCGGTATCTGCGCAAGCACCTAACAGTAACCCGGATAATGAAAGTACAGTAAGACTTTTTATAAGCGAGTGATGGCTCATGAATATTCCTCCTTTTAATATGTGGTATTAAAAATCTAATTCTAGAGCTTTTTCATAAATAGCTCTTGATACAGCTAATGTCTGATCTCCACGTTCAGAAATATGTGAATTACCATGAATATCTAATTGCTCCACAAGATAATCAATATCTTCTGATTTAACATCGATTTCTTTAAGCGTTATGGGCATGTCGATTGATCTAAGAAAAGCAGCAGTTTTTAGTATGGCTGCATCAACTTTTACTTCTTCAGATCCATCAGTAATGCCCCAGACATTTTCAGCGTATTGAACAAGCTTATCAAATTTTTGTTCTCTTCGAACCATCATAACAGCAGGTAAAATAGCTGAAAGCGTACGAGCGTGATCTGTGTGATTCAAAGCAGTAATTTCATGTCCTAATGCATGAGTAGACCAATCGCCTGGAACACCTGTAGAAAGTAGTTTGTTTAAAGCAATTGTAGCAGTCCACATAAAGTCTGCTCGAATAGAATAGTCATGTTTATCTTCTTGAATGACTTCAGGACCAATCTCAATCAACGTACGCAGTAAACTTTCAGCAAATCCATCTTGTACTCTAGCTCCACCAACTGGATAGGTTAGATATTGTTCAATTATATGAACAAATGAATCTGTAATTCCATTTGACAACTGTCTTTTTGGTAATGTATAGGTTAATTCAGGTTCTAATATAGAAAAGACCGGAAAAACAAACGGGCTTCCAAAACTTACTTTTGCTTTTTTCTCTTTAAACGTAATAACTGCTCCGCTGTTCATTTCAGATCCGGTTGCTGGAAGTGTCAAGACAGTACCTAATGGGAGAGCAGATTTGATTTCTTCTCCTGACCCGATTCCTTTTGCAAAAATATTAATAGGATCACCAGTAAATTCAGCAGCTGCGGCAATGAATTTCGAACCATCAATGACTGACCCACCGCCAACAGCGAGTATAAAATCAAACTGTTCACTTTTGATTAATTCAACAGCTCTCATACAAGTTTCATAAGTAGGATTTGCTTCAATACCACCAAATTCTCCAAACTTATGATCAGCTAGTGCTTCTCTAACACGGTCTAGTGTACCAAATCTTTGAACACTCCCACCGCCATAAGTGATAAGGATTTTTTTGTCTTGCGGAATGAGTGCAGATAAAGATTGAATCTGATTCTTCCCAAAAATGATTTTAGTCGGATTATGAAATACAAAATTTGTTACTTCTTGCTGCATATTAATAAGCCCCTTTTTATTATGTTATCTATATTGTATCATAAAAGGAGAAAATGAAGATTATAAACCAAATCGAGAAGATACAATAATATATTAATTAAAAGAGAAGTGAAACCGATGTTATGCTTTCCAATGCGAACTATAAATAGGTTTTTCGATAACATAATTCGATTATAAAGGTTTGTAACCGTGTTACTTAAAGAGAATTAAAGAAATATCTGTTTCAGAACGAATAAAAACGTGATAAAATGTATGAAATGAAAAGTGATGTTAAATTTGAAAAATTAATGTAGAATACTTTTTTAGGGTGTTTTAATTATTTTTTTATCTTGCAATACATATCTTATAGATAGCGGAGGAACCAGATGTCTGAAGAAACCGAGATGAGTTTATTAAAAACTCCTTTGTATGATTATTATAAAAGAAAAGATATTAAGTTGATTGATTTTGGCGGATGGGCACTCCCGGTTCAGTTTACTAAACTTGCAGAAGAGCATAAAGCAGTTAGGGAACAAGCGGGAATGTTTGATGTCTCCCATATGGGAGAGATTATTGTGTGTGGAGAAGGTTCAGCTGAATGGCTGAATAGACTAGTTACTAACGACGTAAAAGTAATGAAAGTAAATCAAGCTCAGTATAATACCATGACCAATGAAGCAGGCGGAACATTGGATGATTTGCTTTTATTTAAATTTTCTGCTGATCATTTTCTCGTTACACCAAATGCAGTAAACACTGAAAAGATTTATCAATGGATGGTAATGAACAAAGAAAAATCTATTAAAATAGAGAATGTTTCAAATAATTATGGTTTGATAGCTCTTCAAGGACCAAATGCGGAAAGAATACTGAAATCAATGACACAAAGGGATCTATCCAGTTTAAAGTCATACTTTTTCCTGCCTTCAGAAAAATTTGGAGATATAGAAGAAGTGATCGTTTCCAGAACAGGTTACACTGGTGAGGATGGATTTGAACTTTATGTAAAGTGGAATCAAACTCAGAAGCTGTGGGATAAAATATTAAAAGCTGGAGTCTGTCATGGATTGAAGGAATGTGGACTAGGAGCGCGAGATACATTGAGACTTGAAGCGGGAATGGCACTTTACGGACAAGAATTGACAGAAGAAATTTCTCCTTTAGAGGGTGGAGTAGGATTTGCAGTAAAAGTGGATAAAGAAAAACCATTTATCGGACAGGAATCTTTAAAAAAGCAAAAAATTGAAGGATTAAAAAGGATTTCCCGTGGATTTGAACTAGTTGAAAAAGGGATTGCAAGACATAATTATCCCGTTTTAAATCAGGAATCAGAAGTAATCGGGACAGTGACTTCGGGCACCCAATCTCCAACTCTTGGTAAAAGTATTGGTATGATGATAATCGATAAAAAATATGCTGAATTTGGTAATAAGATTTGGATACAAGTAAGAAAAAAACAAATTGAAGCTAGAATCACTAAAAAAGATTGGCTGAAAAATATAAAAAACAGGAAAGAAGGAATATAAGATGGCTGAAAAGGAAAAATTATATTTTACTAACGAACATGAATGGATAGAAGTCATAAGCGAGGATTACGTGAGAATAGGTATCTCAGATTATGCAGTCGAACAATTAGGGGATGTTGTATTTGTAGAACTTCCTGCTTTAAACGATACAATGAAAAAAGAAGAAGGATTTGCAACCGTTGAATCTGTAAAATCTTCTTCAGATATATATGGTCCTGTTGAAGGAACCATTACAAAAATTAATGATTCTCTAGAAGATGAACCTGAGAAATTAAACGATTCTCCTTTTAGTGCTGGCTGGATTGTAGAAGTCCAAGTTTCAGGTATGCTGGATACAAAAGAGTGGATGGATGCAAAAGCTTACGATGAATTTGTAAGTGAATAATTTTTATTTTATGGACTCATAAATAAGAAGCAAATCAAAGAGAATCTATGATAGAGAGTTCTCATCTTCCGGGAAGTCTCTATTATTTTATTCTTAAATCAAGGGGTGTAGTAATGACAGAACAGCATAGATACTTACCAGCGACTGAAGCTGATAGAACAGAAATGTTAAAAACGATTGGTGTCGAATCAATTAATGACTTGTTTTCTGATATTCCAGTCACAACCAGAGCAACGCATGAGAAAAAAATAGATTTGGCTGAACCTTTAAGTGAACTTGAATTAATCAAACACATGCATTCCTTATCAGAATTGAATAAAACAGCATCAAGTTCTCCATATTTTCTAGGTGCCGGTACGTATGATCATTTTGTACCTAGCGTCGTTAATCATGTCACGCTTAAATCAGAGTTTATGACAGCTTACACACCTTATCAACCAGAAGCCAGTCAAGGTGAGCTGCAGGCATTATTTGAATTTCAGACAATGATTTGTGAATTAACTGGAATGGATGTCTCCAATTCAAGTTTATATGATGGGTTTACTTCTTTAGGAGAAGCCTGCAATCTGGCAACAGCTGTCACAAAAAAACAAACGATATTGTTGTCTGATGCACTTCATCCTCAAGCAAAAGAAGTTGTCGATACTTATGCATTTGGAATGGAATATAAAATTGAAACTATTGGACTAAAACAAGAAATTACAGATCTGGATCAGTTAAAAAGTGTATTGAATGAACAAACTGCTGCAGTGGTGGTACAATATCCTAATTTCTTTGGATCAGTTGAAGACTTAAAAGAAATCAAAGAGATTCTTACTGCAAGTAATGCATTACTCATCGTGGTAGCTAATCCATTAGCTCTGGCAAAATTGGAGGCTCCAGGAAATATTGGAGCAGATATTGTTGTCGGGGATATGCAGCCTCTTGGTTTACCTATGTCTTATGGCGGACCGCATTGTGGATACTTTACAGTTAAAAGTAAATATATGCGTAAAGTACCAAGCCGGATTGTTGGAGAGACAGTGGATATTGAAGGTAAACGGGGATTTGTAATGACTCTGCAAACGAGAGAACAACATATACGTCGTGAAAAAGCTACTTCTAATATGAGTTCTAACCAGGCATTAAATGCTTTAGCTAGTTCAGTCTTCATGTCTGCATTAGGAAAAGTCGGTGTGCAGGAAATGGCACAGCAAAATATTGATAAGACACATTACTTAGCGAGTAAACTAAAAGAAGCAGGATTTGAGCTATTCAATCATTCAGCCTTTTTCAATGAATTTGTAGTGAAACTAAGTAAACCTGTCTCTCAAGTTAATAACCTCCTTTTTAAAAAAGGATTTATAGGTGGGTATGATGTCTCAGCTTTAATAAATGTTGAATATGCTATGTTACTATGTGCAACGGAAAAAAGAACGAAGGATGAAATGGATCAATTCGTAAAAGCTTTAGTAGAGGTGGTAAAATAAAATGACAACTTCCAATACAAAAATGATTTTTGAACAATCCAAATCAGGGCGTCGAGCATATAGTTTACCGGAAAATGATGTGGAAACTTTTGATCTTACTGCACAACTACCAAAACATTTATCTAGAAAAAATGCTGCTGAATTACCGGAAGTTTCTGAGCTGCAGCTGATGCGACACTATACAGCACTAGCTAATAAAAACTTTGGCATTGAAACAGGCTTTTATCCTTTAGGGTCATGTACAATGAAATATAATCCCAAGGTCAATGAAGACATAGCGCGCATGGATGGTTTTATGAATATCCATCCTTTACAAGATCCAGCTACTGTACAAGGGGCTCTGAAATTGATGTATGATTTACAGGAAGACTTGAAACAAGTTACTGGCATGGATGATATCTCTTTACAACCAGCCGCCGGGGCACAAGGAGAATGGGCAGGTTTACTGATTTTTAAAGCTTATCATGAAAAGAATGGAGAAGGTAGCCAGCGAAAAACGATTTTAGTTCCAGATTCTGCTCATGGTACCAATCCAGCTAGCGCAGCAGTAGCCGGATATAACGTAAGGGAAATCAAATCTAATGAAAATGGAACTGTGGGGGTTGAGGCTCTTAAATCAGCATTAGGACCAGATACTGCAGGATTAATGCTTACAAACCCGAATACATTAGGCTTATTTGAAGTTGATATTGTTGAAATTGCTGAGATCGTACATGAAGCAGGCGGTTTATTATATTATGATGGTGCGAATGCAAATGCTATTTTAGGCAAATCAACTCCTGGAGAAATGGGATTTGATGTCGTTCATTTAAATTTACACAAATCCTTTAGCACACCACATGGCGGAGGTGGTCCGGGATCGGGTCCAATAGGGGTCAAGAAATATCTGTCACCATTTTTACCTGTTCCAAGAATAGAAAAGCAAGAAGAAGAGTATGTTTTAAACACAGATTATGCCGATACAATAGGACGAGTAAAAGGATATTTTGGAAATTTCGGAGTCAATGTAAGAGCATATGCGTATATCAGATCAATGGGCGCAGAAGGTTTGCAGCAAGTTTCTGAAGATGCAGTACTTAATGCAAATTACTTGAAAGCCAGATTATCCAAGTATTATGATACGCCTTACAAACAGCATTGTAAGCATGAATTTGTACTGAGTGGATTACGCCAGAAACGTAAAGGTGTTAGAACCTTAGACATTGCTAAGCGTTTGTTAGACTATGGATTCTATGCTCCAACTGTTTATTTTCCATTGATTGTAGAAGAATGCATTATGATTGAACCAACTGAAACCGAAGCGAAAGAGACATTAGATGAATTTGCGGATGCTATGATCAAAATCGCAGAAGAAGTGGAAGAACAGCCAGAATTATTGCACGAAGCTCCATTGACCAAATCAGTTAGAAGACTAGATGAAGTGGTTGCCGCCCGAAAACCCAAAGTAATTTACCAGAAGTGACCATTAGTCTATAATTAAAGTAATATCAATCATAAAAGGAGACAGGATAATGGATTTAAAATTGACAGGCAAAACAGCTATCGTACTAGCTTCTAGCTCGGGACTAGGAAAAGCAATCGCAGCTGAATTGGCTAAAGAAGGTGCTAATGTGATGCTGACGAGTAGAAGTAAGGACAAATTAGAAACAGCCCAAAAAGAAATCCGGAAAACTGCTGCTGGAAAAGTTGAATATACTGTTGCTGATATTACAGATGCTGATAGCATCAAAAACCTTGTAGATATTACCAGATCAACGTTTGGTCCGATTTCTATACTAGTTAATAACGCCGGTGGACCACCAGCTGGAACTTTTGAAGATTTTGATGATACCGATTGGCAAAAAGCTTTTGATCTTACTCTCATGAGTTTTATACGCACTATAAGAGAAGTTCTACCAGATTTAAAAGTAAATGGCGGACATATCTTAAATAATGCTTCATCATCAATCAAACAACCAATTGATGGTTTGACTCTTTCGAATGTTTTTCGAATGGGTATTTCAGGGTTATCAAAAAGTTTATCTCAGGAATTAGCGCCGCATAGAATTTTAGTGAATACAATAGGAGCTGGTAGAATCGAAACTGAACGCTTGCTTCAGTTAGATTCTTCTAAGGCTGAAAAACAAGGAAAAACTCAACAAGAAGTAACTGAAGGCATGTTACAAAATATACCATTTGGCAGATATGGTAAACCTGAAGAATTTGCTAAGGTAGCTACTTTTTTAGTGTCAGGGGCTAACACTTATTTAACAGGACAAAGTTTATTAGTTGATGGTGGAATGGTTAAAGCGTTCTAGGTTTTAAAAAGTTGATTAAAATATAAGTTCATAGTATTTTCGGGTATTTATTATTATAATAATGCCCGATTTTTTATTTTTTACGAGAGTGGTGGATTATATAATGAAGTTAGCCACCGCTAACTAAAAAACGCCATGTGAATTTCATGTTATATTGAAGTTACCACTAACTCTCAATAGACAAGGATGAATTCACATGACGCAAACTAAGAATAACATAGATTCACGTAAGGGAAAACACCTTTCTTATGCGGAACGCTGCCAAATAGAGGTTCTAAAAAAAGAAGGCTATTCAAACCGACAGATTTCTGGAGTTATTGAGCGAGCTCCACAAACCATCCATAATGAAATCAAAAGAGGGACAGTTACACAATTAAAACGCCAAAATCAAAATGGCAAAGTGTATGACTATTATGACTCTGTTTATAGCGCTGACGCAGGACAATCTCACTACGATAAAGAGCGTCTGAACTCTGGTAGACGGCCCAAATGGGCCGATACAGATGCTTTTACTAACTGGGCTGATGACAAGATGATCCATGAAAAGTGGTCCCCAGATGTTGTAATTGGTTTTGCCTTAAATCAGGGATTGTTCAATCCTTCAATCATTCCTTGCACCACCACTCTTTATCAGTGGATTGATCGAGGCATCATGAAAACAACGAACTTAGACTTGCTCGAAAAGCTGTCTCGCAAAATAAAAAAACAGAATCATAAATCGAATCTTAACAAGCGCGTATTAGGAAAATCCATAGACGAGCGTCCAGAAATCATCGGAACTCGAGAAACATTCGGCCATTGGGAAATCGATACTGTTGTAGGAAACAAGGTGAAATCAGATGCCGTTTTACTGACGTTAGCCGAAAGGCAAACACGTTTTGAAGTCATCTTAAAATTGAATGGAAAAGACGCTCATTCAGTTGACCAGGCAGTTCATGTATTGCGAGAGCGTGCTGGTGAACACTTTAGCTGCCTGTTTAAAACAGTAACCTCCGACAATGGATCTGAATTCACAGGACTGCACGAAGCCTTGCAAGATGTAGTGGATGTCTATTTTAGTCATCCTTATACTTCATGGGAACGCGGGACAAGCGAGAACCAGCATAAATTGATTCGCCGTTTCCTTCCCAAAGGGAAGCCGATGACTGATGTGAACGAAGCTCAATGCTTACGAATTCAACAATGGATGAATGACTATCCTAGAAGAATCTTAGATTATCAAACACCACATGACTGTTTCGTGAAAGCATTCCAACAAGAACGTATGGCCACTTGATTCGTGAATTTTTAACAAACAGGACTCATTACAGTTCGATAGCTAGATATTAAAACGTAAAACAGAGTAACTACAAGTGGCTAACTTAAACTTGAAATTTACGTTTTTACGAGAGTGTAAAATATCTTGTGTAAATAGAAAAAAGGAAGTCCCTTCTGTAGAATAGAGTTACCACACTACATTCACAGAAAAGAGGACTTCCCTATGAACAATCTTACTACAGATATCTTACAGACTCTAGCCACAAAAGGTGATTTAAACGAATGTTTTCGTTCTCATCTAGAATTAGCCGTTAACACCCTCTTAAAAACAGAATTGACTGCCTTTTTGGATTATGAAAAATATGATCGGATCGGTTTCCATTCAGGAAACTCTCGGAATGGCACCTATGATCGTAAGGTCAAAACCGAATACGGCGAACTTCAGCTTCAGATTCCACGTGATCGGAATGGTGAATTTAAACA
>NZ_FOSJ01000023.1 GCF_900114235.1 Marinilactibacillus piezotolerans
ATTAGATGGCGAAGTTCCTGTGAGGATTCCATTCGTCCATGATGATGCAAAAACAATGCCCGACAAGTGGATCCGTTTATTATCTTTCGGGAACAGTGTTCTACAGTACACGGACTAATACTGTAGAAGTGATTTTACATATCTCGAAAAACTTCAAAAAAACGAAGTTTTTTAAACATGCCTTCTTATACTTCTCGTTGCTTTACTGGATCTGTTATAAAGCTGTTTAATCCAGACAATGATTGGATTATATTACCTTCATCGACAGAAATCATCATACGAGCAACGAGAAATTTGGGAAACATAATTTTTCATAGATTATTGGGAGTTACCTATAAAGCGAATGAAATGTTATAATAAACATTTATAGTTCGCTTTATTAAGATTTATATAGATTTTAAACAGCTAAAAACAGTATACCACACTCATAATCGAACGAAATTAAAAATATAAATTCTCTTAGAAACTCATAATTCTCTATATTTTCAGTATTTTTTAAAACTTATTTATTTTTTCTGCATTTTATCAATCGACTTTTTTTCTTTTATTTCGTAAAATGAAATTAGTTAGTACAAAAGGAGGACATACCTTGAAAATTTTAGATAGAGCCGCTTTAACTATTCTGATATTAGGAGGCATACATTTACTACTTATAGGGCTGATTGGATTCAACGTTGTAGAATACGTATTAGGCAGCCCAGAAGAATGGGGCACTCGCATCATTTATATCATTATTGGACTAAGTTCCTTATGGTGCTTCAAGTACTTCTCTTTTACCCCTAGAGGTGGAAGCAGACTGAAAGACAGGTAACATTACAAATGATTGGAAGTAAAACAGGATCTGTATAAATACAAATAAAAAGTCGAGTTACTATATTTTTTTATAATAACTCGCTTTTTTTATTTGCACTCATCTACACTCTAGTCTTTACAAGACTATCCAAATTATTAAAAATGCTATCACAACTCACAATTCCGTTTATTGATACAAAATAATCCCCGCTATGATCAGTAATATGCCTGCGACTAATGCAACTACGCCGCCAAATACTGATATAGTTAAATACCACGTTAAGTATTTTCCTTCTTTATTTTCTGACGCAGAGCGGTTCTTATTCAGCTTTTTAGGAAATTTGAGTGATATCCCTCCATAGACTGCCAGAATCACGCCAATTATAATTAATAAGCTCATCTTATTTCCTTCCTTGGAAGCTCCCCTATCTTTTTCATATTCATTAAAAAGGCAATTCTTCCCTGTCTTTTCCGCGATAGAAATCTCGCCATTCATAGAACCCAGCATCTAATCCTCTTAGTAAAACTTCTGCTGTCCCAACATTCGTAGCTAATGGGATTTCATACACATCGCTCAATCTGAGCAAAGCAGAAATATCTGGTTCATGAGCTTGAGCAGTTAGCGGATCTCTTATAAACAGAACAAGATCCATCTTATTATCTGATATATAGGCTCCTATTTGCTGGTCTCCCCCGAGTGGCCCTGATTTAAAACAATGAACATTCAGTCCCGTTTCGTCAGCGATTCGTTTGCCTGTTGTACCTGTTGCAAATAGTTCGTGTTTTTCTAAAATAGTTTTATACGCTGTTGCCAGTTTTATGATATCGTCTTTCTTTTTATCGTGGGCGATCAAAGCAATTTTCAATATGATTCACTCCTGTATTTTAAAAATTGTTATCTGATATAGTATTTTCTTTATAATAACATAACTGGCAGGACTGATTATATAGAAACGGTATGACATCTATAAGCATAAGATTTGCTCGTGCCCTTGACGCGCGCTACACTATGGATAGATAAAACAAGGAGGAATTTAAAAATGAGTAAAAAAATAGCAACTGTCATAACTAAATTATTTGAAGATGTAGAATTCACTTCCCCTAAAGAAGAATTAGAAAAAGCAGGACACGAGGTCGTCACTATCGGTTTTAATGCTGGCGAAACAGTTGAAGGTAAAAAGGGGAAAGCTTCCGTAACGATTGACAAAAGCATTGACGATGTCTCACCAGAAGATTTTGATGCTTTACTGATTCCGGGTGGATTTTCTCCCGATCAATTAAGAAAAGATGAACGATTTTTAAATTTCACTCGCTCCTTTGCAAATGACAAAAAGTCTATCTTTTCAATTTGCCATGGTCCACAATTATTGATCAACGCAGAAGTTGTAAAAGGAAAAGATATTACTTCAGTATCTCAAGTAGCGATTGACCTTAAAAATGCCGGGGCTAACTTCCATGATAAAGAAGTAGTCATCGACGATTCAGGTTTGATTTCAAGTCGTACACCAGATGACCTGCCCGCTTTTAATGAAGCTATGGTTAATGCATTACAATAATTACGACTAACTGAGTAAATTATTATTTTTTAATGCTAAAAGCTTAATAGTTTCTAAGGATAAACTAGTCTTTTATTGGTAGAATAGCTTTAGTGTAAAAATTAAAAAACACTTTTCTTTTCTCCCCCTAATATTGAATATATAAAGTGGCCCCCCACTTTATTTGATTCTTTTGAAAAGAAATTTATTCTATAAAAGCTGAACTTTCTTTCTCCCCTGATCGAATTGTATACAAGCTTGTTATAGAGACATAGAAGACTAGAGAAGTCTTATCCCCTAAATCGCCTTTCCCCAGTGGAAAGGCGATTTTTTTATTTGAATATATAATCCTAATATTTACTACTTTTTCATTTCTTCATCATATCTTCTTCAAATTTAGACTCTATACTATGTTTATACCCACAAACAACCAACTTATTTTTTTGATTTTGTTACTCCTCCAAGTATCAAAATCATCTCCTTTTTAACCGTCTGCTTAAGCAGGCGGTTTTTTTGTAATTCATAAAGATTCCAAGAATATAAGGGATTTTCAGTTGAAGACATCCAAAAAAACTTGAAAAACCAAACCTTCCTTTTAATTGATTTACTGAATTTAACTGATGCTTATAAAGAGGGAAGAGAGCGTGATTTTTATTATCCAGCTTATATTGAAAAGAACTTTATTCATAATAGGTACTCTTATTTAAACCGACAACTGTGAAATGATCTTTTAGAATTTTGCGTATTCTTTGCAAAGTTACCATATTACCACACCATTCTGTAACGATTCGTGTCGTTAATTTTTTCTCAGGAAAGAGGAACATAAACTCTTCAATATTTTTCAATGTAATTTTTTCAATAGAGGAAACTTCATTGCAAGCCTTACATAAACAAGATCTTTGCTTAAGAATCAAATCAAACGATCCACATTTAGAACAACACAACCCTTTCTTACACTGGTCGTAATTATATCTAGGTAACTGTTTTTGAAATGGAAGGCTCCGATTATGCAGTCTAATAAGCTTATTAGCTAGAAAATGATTATTTTTAGTTAATAGTCTGCTGGTATTATTAACTTCCAGCAAGTGACTTTTTACCTGAGTAGGTAGTATGATAGAATCCTCTATTCTAGCTTGATATAAGGTGAAGGTTGTATTTATAAATAATACATTTACTTCCACATTATACTGTAATCCCCATTCTTTTAGTAAGGAGAATATATTATGCTCTATTCGTGCACGTTGAAGTAAAGGATTACTAATTTCTATTCCATTGCTAGTCATCAACTCTCCGGAATTCATCAAATAATTCCCTGAATAGTTTTTTACTTCATAAATATAAATGGTTTCTGAAGTTATTATTAATGAATCAATTTGAAATGTTGTTCCGTTATTCACAAGTAATAAGTCATTTAATACAATTATTTCATTACTTAAGTATGTTTTAATTCTTTCATCAAATTCTTTTTCTCCATCGAATCCTTTTTCAAGATTTAATAATAATCTTTTTTCTTTTTCTGTTAGTGTTATTCGTCTATTTAAAAATTCTAATCCTATCATTAGTTTTGATTTTTCTCTGCTTTTCATTATTATCATTTTATTTTCACCTCAATAGTAAAACTGTCCTTTTAAACAAAAGTTCATTCTGTTATTTCCCTACTTATACTATTTTCAAGTTTCAGCTAAGCTATATTAGTTCTTTCTGTTACTACTTATTTTCATTTGAGTACTCACTTAATAGATATAACTTCTTTTTACTACTACTCCTTTTATTATCCAATATCAGTTGGCACATACTCCCTCATTCTCCTACTACTCATTTCTCTTTTAATTCCCAGTCACAACATATAGTCTCTTTGTCTTACTATTCATTTTCTTTTAAACACTCAGTTAATAGATATAACTTCTTTTTACTACTACTTTTTTTATTATTTAATCCCAGTTAACACATATACTCTCTTTTTTTACTACTCGGCTCCTTTTCACCTTGCAGTTGATGTATATAGCAGGTATTTTCATTAGCTACAAAAAAAGAAAACAGCCGTTTAATCAGCTGTTTCCTTTTTAAATCATTTCATTAAATTTTTTACTATCTTGCCGTCTTTAATAACAAGTTGAATGTTATTATTATCCGCAAGGCTCGCAATGTCTTTTAATGGATTTTCTTTAACGACTACAATGTCAGCCAGTTTTCCCACTTCTAGCGTTCCGACTTTATCTTCCCAGCCTAAACATTCTGCTGCTGTTTTAGTTGTGGCAACAATGGATTCCATTGGTGTCATTCCGGCTTCTGTCATCAACGCGAGTTCTCTTAAATTCGTTCCATGCGGCATAACGCCTGCATCAGTTCCCATAGCAATTTTCACACCTGCTTTATATGCTTTTGTGAAGCTCGCTTTATGAATTTCAATAACCTCTTTTGATTTTTGAACAGCCGAGTCTGGCATGCCTGTCTCTTTAGCCAACTCCAACACTGCAACTGGTGCGAGTAGTGTCGGTACTAAGTAAGTACCATGCTCTTTCATTAACTCAATTGCTTCATCGTCTAAGAAGATCCCATGCTCAATAGAGTGGATGCCTGCTTTGACTGCTTGTTTAATCCCTTCTGCACCTTGTGCATGTGCCATGACTTTAACACCTTTTCGGAATTTTGCTTCTTCTACGATGACTTTCAACTCTTCTAATGAAAACTGAGTGAATTCCGGGTGATCAGTTGCGCTCAAAACGCCACCTGTTGCATGAACTTTGATGACTTCTGCTCCCGCTCTTAACATTTCTCTCGTTCTCTTTCTAACTTCTTCAATGCCATCTGCTTTCCCATCGGGCATACCAGGGTAATCAGCTTGAAGCAGTTCGACTGTTTGTCCAGAAGTTGTATATCCGTCTCCATGGCCACCTGTAATTGTTAAGGCATTAATACTGAGTTGCATTCGCGGTCCTTTGACAATTCCATCTTCAACAGCTTTCTTAACCCCTAAATCGGTACCTAAAGCATCACGGACAGAAGTAATCCCAGCATCTAAAGTTTTTTTCATGTATTCAATTGCTTGATAAAATTTGTAAGAAAATGGTGTTTCTAATCGATTTTGAACCGAAGAATATTCCATCATCATATGCACGTGAGTGTCAATAAATCCTGGAACAATCGTCGCCCCTTCTACATCAATAATTTCTTCCACTTCGTCGGTATAGTCTCCTTCATTCCCGACAAATACAATCAGGTCATTTTCGATTACAACGACTCCATTTTGTAAAGGAACTCCCCCATTTCCGTCGATTACCTGTCCTCTTTTTATCATGATTTTCGTCATACATTTTTCCCCCAAATCATCGAATTGCTTCCATTTTAACTCAATCATTTTGTAATTACTATGAAAAGATGAAAAATTGATGAAAGAATTATCATTTTAAACTTTTTTAAAGAAGAAGCTATTTTAAGCAAAATAAATGAAAAGAACCGTTCTTAAATTAACCTTGTTTTTCTTTCCTATCTTTCAATAAGTCATGCACCTGAGCCACGTCTTTATCTCCACGACCGGAAATCGTTAAAATAATGGCATCTTCATTACTAAACTGAGGTGCGAGTTTCTTAGCTAAGGCTACTGCATGTGCACTTTCAAGAGCTGGAATAATGCCTTCTTTTGCTGATAATAGTTGGAACGCTTCTAATACTTCTTCTTTTGAAACTGTATAATATTCAGCTCGTCCTGTTTCTTTCAAATAACTGTGTTCCGGACCGACACCGGGATAATCTAATCCTGCTGCAATAGAATAGGTAGGTGCTGGTGCCCCGTTTTCATCTTGAAGGACCAGCGTTTTGAAACCATGCAATTCTGCTGGTTTCCCTTTGGCCATTGTCGCAGCTTCTTCTGGCTCTGCTCCAATTAAACGAACAGCCGGTTCCTCAATATAATGAGCAAACGAACCAATTGCATTGCTGCCTCCTCCTACAACTGCTATAACTGCTGCAGGAAGTTTTCCTTCTTGTTCCACTATTTGTTTCTTGGATTCTTCACTAATGATAGACTGAAAATGCTTGACCATTGAAGGAAATGGATGTGGACCAACAGCAGAACCCAGTAAATAAAATGTCGACTCATAGTTTTCTACTAGATCTGCCAGTGCAACATCAACGGCATCTTTTAATCTTCCTTGTCCTTTTTCTACAGGAATAACCTTTGCTCCTAGTAATTCCATACGAAAAACATTTAACGCTTGTCTTTCTGTGTCCAGTTTCCCCATATAAATCGTACAATCCATTCCAAACATCGCACATGCAGTAGCTGTAGCAACACCATGCTGGCCAGCTCCAGTTTCAGCAATAATTCTGTGTGCACCCATTCGTTTTGCTAACAAAATTTGTCCGACTACATTATTGATCTTATGCGCTCCTGTATGGTTCAAATCTTCTCGCTTTAAATAGATTTTTGGACCGTTCAAGGATTTAGTCAACCTAGAAGCATAGGTTAGCGGATTTTCTCTACCTACATACTCTTTTAGCGTTTCTTTGAATTCTTGGTTAAATTCTGGATCTTCTTTATATCGTTCGAATTCGTTAGCCAGATTGTCTAATACTTCCTTCAATTTAGGCGGTACAAAACTGCCTCCAAAGGTTCCAAAATAGCCTTCTTGATTTGTATTCATCAAATAAAACACCCTTTTTTTGTTATTTTAGATCGTTCTCACTCTCAATAATTTTTACAGCTTAACCCTTTATATTAAATAGTTGGGGTGAGTTTTTCTTCTTCAAATAATTTCAATAAATCTTTTAGCGTCATCTTTTCCTTTTCTTTTTGGTTCAAGTCCAACGTGATTTTCCCGTCTTTCATTACAATTAGTCGATTTCCATAAACTAGCGCATCTTCCATTTGATGTGTAATCATCATACAAGTCATTTTTTTCTCTTGAATAATTTCATTTGTCAGCTGCATCAACTTCTTCGATGTCTTAGGATCAAGTGCTGCTGTATGCTCATCTAAAAGTAGCAAGGAAGGTTGTGTCATCGTAGCCATCAGCAAACTTAAAGATTGTCTTTGCCCGCCGGACAAATTTCCTGCCGGTGCATCGATCTGCTTTTCCAGCCCATTGCCTATAGAGGTGCACATTTCAATAAACTGCTCTTTATTTTTTTTGAGGTTTCTAGATCGGAGCGTCTTTTTTTCTCCTCTTAGCTTTGCTAATAACAGGTTTTCCGCTACAGTCATTCTCGGTGCTGTCCCCATTTTTGGATCTTGGAAGACCCTTGAAATTAAATTAGATCTTTTTTCTTCTTTCCATTTCGTAATATCATTGTCCTTCAACATAACAGTTCCACTCGTTATTTCGGTCGATCCTGTTATACTGTTGAACAACGTCGATTTCCCAGCACCATTTCCACCCAGCACAGTGACAAATTCTCCTTGATTTAATGTGAAATTTACACCATCTAAAATATGATTATCTTCATCTGCCTGGTTTGTGATGATTTTTGTAAGACCCGTAACTTGTAATAATGCACTCATTCTTTTTCTCCTCTCCCGATTATTGTTCCCAAATTCAAACTTTTTCTTATTTGCGGAATCATCAAACAGATAGCTAATATCACAGAACTGAAGATTCGGATATACGTAGTGTCGAATCCTAATTCAATCACACCTAATAATAAGATTTGATACAATACACTTCCGATGACGATCGTACATAACCGCTCCCCTAATTTTAGATCTTTAAACATGACTTCACCGATAATGAGGGAAGCTAATCCGATAACAATAACTCCTGTACCGCCATTTACATCTGCATATCCATTGTTTTGTGCTACCAATGCTCCGGCCAGTGCGATTACACCATTTGAAATGACGAGCCCCAGTATTTTCATGTTATCTGTACGAATGCCTAATGAGCGCGCCATATCTTCATTATCTCCAGTAGCAATAAAGGCTTGTCCCAAATTTGTATAGAAGAAGGCTAAAACCACACTGATCAGTATGACTAGCACAATAACGCCAATAAATACCACATCATAATAGTTCGGCAACCCTTCAAATAGATCAAAAAGTGTTTCTTGATTGAGTAAATTAATATTTGGTCGTTTCATAATGAATAACATAACAGAATGAAGTCCTGACATTACGAGTATTCCCGCTAATATAACCGGAACTTTTCCTTTTGTGTAAAGGAGTCCTGTCACTAACCCTGCACCCATTCCGGCAAGAATCGCTAAGAAGATAGCTAGAATCGGTGGCACATCTGAAACAATGGCTGTTACGGCTACTGCTGCACCTAACGGAAAGGATCCTTCAGTTGTTAAATCTGGAAATTTCAATATGCGGTACGTTAGGTATAATCCTATTCCGAGTACTGCCCATAAAAACCCTTGTGCGATCGCTGAAATAATCATATTTATTGTCCTCCTGCTTCTGGTTCAATGATCTTGCTGTTCTCTAAAATTTCTTCAGGTATAGTGACTCCAATTGATTCTGCTTTTTGAACATTGATCAACTGATCTCCACCTTCTACGATATATACTGGAAATTCTGCTGGATCTTTACCATCAAGTACTTCCGCTGCCATTCTACCGGATTCGACGCCCAGCTGAACTTGGCTGATCCCAACTGTTGCAAGTCCACCTTGAGCAATCATGATATCCACTGTAGGTATTAGAGGCATATTATAACGGTCTGCTTCGCTGACCACTGTGTTAAATGCACTAGCTATCGTGTTATCTGTCGGTAAGTATATGACATCTACCTCTTTAGCCATACTAGCGACCATTTGCTGAATCTCATTTGTACTAGAAACAGTATACGTTTCTGGAGTCAAACCAGCTTGTTCAATAGCGGCTTCTGCTCTTTCAGCTTCTGCTCTTGCATTATCTTCTCCGGAACTATATAGAAGTCCGACAGTTTCTACATCAGGAAGAATACTTGTCAGCAATTGTATTTGATCTTCGACTGGTGCCTGATTTTTTACACCTGTTACATTAGCACCAGGATTCTCTTCTGATTCAACTAGTCCTGAACCAACTGGATCTGAAACAGCAGCCATGATTACGGGGATTTCACTAGAGGCATTCTTCAACGCCTGGCTCGCAGGTGTTCCAATCCCAATTAGAATATCTGCCCCTTCATTGACCATAGAACTTGCCATCGTGTTCATTAAATTCTGATCTCCTTGTGCATTTTGAAAATTAATTTCTATATTTTCAGCATCCACATAACCATTGTCAGCCAAGCCTTGAATCGTCCCTTCACGAATTTCATCTAAAGATGGATGACTCGTTGTTTGCAGCAACCCAACTTTTAAAGTTCTTTCTGAAGCACTTGGATCTTCGCTTCCGCCGTTTGTCACTTGTTGATTATTACTTTGTTCATCCGGAAAAAAGAACCCTATTATTAGTACAGCAAATATCAATCCAAATGTTACGAGCATACCTTTTCTTTTCATCAGTTATATTTCCTCTCCAGTTAATTTTTATATTTTCTATACATTGATTTCCAGTTCCAGTCAGAGTTCATCTGTATCAGCCCCTTAATACTTTACATATGATGTTTTCATTTGAGCCTTTTTTATTTTAGATAAAATAAAAAAGGCAGTCTCCACACTTATTTTGAGTAGTGGAAATTGCCTTTAAAATATGCAAAAACCACATAGATATAGTGATATCCATGTGGTTATTTATCTAAAATTTCTTGAGAAATAAGCCCGCATAGATACAAAATTTAGAATGTTTTCTAAACGTTGTACCTATGAGTTGTCTCATATCTACAACGATCTACGCCAGCTTTGCCAATTCATATTCAATTGTACTGTTTGCTTAGAATCGAAGTTCATGAGTTTTTCTCCTTTTGTCATCTCTAATGTGATTTTTATATTACAGTGTAAAATTCAACTTGTCAACAAATTAGATATAAACTCTTTTTACATCTTCATTTATATAGATAAAATCAATTCCTTCTGCATTCTTGCAGTTAAATCATGGTAAACTATTAATGGAGAGAATAGAAAGGTGTTATATATGCAAAAAAAGAAAATCGCTATTGTTGGAGGCGGAGTTGTTGGTGCCTCAGCAGCTTATCTCTTAAGTAAAGAACCAACACTTGAAGTCACTCTATATGATGAAGGAGTCGGACAAGGTACCTCTGCTGCTGCTGGCATCATTAGTCCTTGGCTATCAAAACGCCGAAATAAAAAATGGTATCGTATGGTAAAAGAAGGGGCCGCTTTTTATCCAGAGTTTCTATCTGAAGTTATGAATGGTGTAGCTATTCCTAAAACTGTCTATAACCAAGTCGGAACTCTTCTGTTTAAAAATAATCCTGAACATCTTAAAGATTTATTGAAAATTGGACTAAAGAGAAGAGAATCTGCTCCAGAGATCGGTGAGTTGAAGATTTTATCTCCGGAAGAAATAAAGAAAAAAATCCCCTTATATACAGGAATTGAATCTGCACTTTGGGCTGCTGGAGGTGCTAGAGTAGACGGAAAATATCTGGTAGACTTACTCATCCAAAAAGCAATAACCCAAGGTGCTCATTTCAAAAAGGAACACGTTGAAACATTAACTGTAAAAGGACATCATCCAATCCTTAACACTATTCATCAAAATACCCAATATGATAAGGTTATTTTAGCCGTAGCAGCATGGTTACCAAATTTACTCGAACCACTTGAATATAAAGTAGACATCCGTCCTCAAAAAGGACAACTCTTAGAAATTGAGTTAAAAAATACAATAACGACTAACTGGCCGGTCATTATGCCTGAAGGAGAAACAGATATTATTCCGTTTGAAAATGGAAGAGTCATTATTGGTGCTACACACGAAAATGACAAAGGCTTTGATCTAGAAATCGATAAAGTCCAGTTGACTCACATGCTTCATGATGCTGTAACTGGATTCTCAGATCATTTTAAACAAGCTTCTGTTGTAAATTATCGTTCTGGAACAAGGGCTTATACTTCGGATTTTGCTCCTTTTTTCGGTCCTGTGCCTGAATTATCCAATGTTTATGCAGCTAGTGGTTTAGGTTCTACCGGGCTAACTGCCGGACCATTAGTAGGAAAAGTATTAGCACAACTAATATTAGACAAACCAACTTCTTTACCGCTGGAGGATTACCCGATCAGAAACTATATACAATCTAAAAAATGACAGTCTTTCAATTGCGGCAATGATATTTGCCCTACTGAGATTGATGAGTAAATATAAAAAGGTTAAACGGAATACAGCTGATTTAGGTGCTATTGCTGTTATTATAGGAATAAACAAAAAACCTTCTATCACATGAGATAGAAGGTTTTTTGTTTTATTCATCATTCTTCTAGTCTTTCCATTTCCGGTCTTTTCGTTAGAGAGAGCCCGTACATTCCAATGCTAAACGCCAACCACATTAGTCCTACAGAATACCCTCCAACGATATCCGAAGGGTAATGTACACCTAGATATACTCGACTGACACCAATCAGCACAATCAGAGCACCAAATACCGCTGTAGCAGCCAAATACGTTATTTTTTTTCTAGCTAGTCGAATAAATAAAAAAATCACTGCTCCGTATACGATCATTGATCCCATTGCATGGCCACTTGGAAATGAATACCCTCCTTGGCTAATCAAGTGCTCTACCTCACTTGGACGTTCTCGTCTAAAAACAGCTTTTAACAGCTGATTCAAAACCCCCGCACCTAAAGCAACGGTCAAGAAATACCATATCGATAGCCATTTATTTTTAAATTTAAAAAGAATGACTGTACTTACAATTAAAGTAAACATAGCTACAAACCAACCGTCACCAACTCTGGTAATTAGGGTGAATAAGACAGTCAGTAATGATTCTCTTTCATCATGAACTTCCCTGCCAATCCAATCATCAAACATCCCTAATAGTCCCCACTCAAAATAACTTGCGACAGCTAAGATCAAGAAGGGAATAATTGTGATCATTCCAAGATAAAACATGGTCTTTGGCTTCCAGAAACTTTTCCTATATTTATTTATTAACTCTAACATATTGTTCCTCCACTGATTTTTACCTATTTTTCAAAACATTTGTACTCTCTATTGTCTAATTTTTTGAAATATTTTTCAAGTAACACCTTCTTTTTTTAAAAACTTCTTTGACTTCTTTCTCTGCATTAGGTAAAGTAGTCAAGGGAATCTGAAACACTCCCCTCATGATATTACTTCATTAATAGAAAGTTTTTCGAAAAGTAAATTCATTTTACGAATAACGTTCTATATTGGAAAAGTATGATCACAACTATAGAGGAGTTTGTTGCTAAATGAAAGTTTTTGATTACGAAGATATTCAATTGATCCCTGCTAAAGCTGTTGTTTCAAGTCGTTCAGAATGTGATACGACTGTAGAACTAGGTGGACGCCGGTTCATGATGCCCGTTGTTCCAGCTAATATGCAGACAGTAGTTGATGAAGAGTTGTCGGCTTGGTTAGCATCACATGGTTACTTTTATGTCATGCATCGCTTTGATGAAGCTGCACGTGCTGATTTTATAAAAGATATGCATGCAAAAGAACTTTATGCTTCTATTAGTTTAGGAGTAAAAAAAGAAGAGTATGATTTCGTTAAAGAACTAGCAGATAAAAATCTAGTTCCTGAATACGCAACAATTGATGTTGCACATGGACATTCTCAAATGGTCATCGATATGATCACTCATGTTAAGAAATATCTACCTGAAACCTTCTTAATTGCCGGAAACGTAGGAACTCCAGAAGCGGTTCGTGAGTTAGAAAACGCTGGAGCTGACGCTACTAAAGTCGGTATTGGACCAGGAAAAGTTTGTACAACTAAATTAAAAACCGGATTCGGTACTGGCGGATGGCAATTAGCTGCAGTTTCTTACTGTTCTAAAGCTGCACGTAAACCTATCATTGCTGATGGAGGTGTCCGTACCCACGGAGATATAGCTAAATCTATACGCTTCGGTGCTACAATGGTAATGATTGGTTCATTATTTGCCGGTCATGATCAATCTCCAGGTAAAATGGTCGAAGTAAACGGCCGTCCTTATAAAGAATATTTTGGTAGTGCTTCAGCGCACCAAAAAGGTGAAAGAAGAAATGTTGAAGGCAAGAAAATGCTGACACCTTATAAAGGTGACATTTCAGATACCTTACTTGAAATGAAACAGGATTTACAGTCTTCAATCTCATACGCAGGCGGAAATGATATTGAAGCACTACGTAAAGTAGACTATGTCATTGTTAAAAGTTCTATCATGAACGGTGAAAATTACAACGCTAGTGGAATTGATGTTCCAGATAGTTTTGCTACATCTTCTAATTTCCAGCCTTAAAAATCAAACACCAATCAGGTTATAATCTGATTGGTGTTTTTTATTCTTTCCTATTAATTTCTATAATAATAAATACAATAAAATGTAAAAAAACAGCAAAAAGTACTACAAAAAAAATCCATGAAGGTACATCAAAGACTATGTAAAAAAACAGAAATAGTATAAAAGAGAATAACGGATACCATACTAACGTTTTAGGATCAAATTCAGGTTGCGGCATACTGATCCACTCCTAGACTGAAAGTTTTAAGTGAGATAAAATTTTCTGAACTGTCAGCTCGACATCTATATTCTCAATTATAAGATCTGTTTCTTTTGGCGGAATTAATTCATTATTTTCATGACTATGGCTAATTCTTTCGACAATTTTTTCTTCACTATCTCCACGTTTACGCATTCGTTCAATCATAGTTTCTTTGGAAATATGAATGAAAACCACGAAAGTTTCATTGGGAAAGAAAGCTTTCATAGCTTCAGCTCCATTGCGATCCAAAGAGACATGAACAACATCATGAGTACTTAAAGCCTTGCTAACCTCAGATTTTGTTAGACCATACACTTTATGATTGTAAAGTGTTTGCTCAATAAAATCTTCAGGATTCATGTCCGCCATTTTTCTGAAATGATAATCTATGCCATCGTGTTCCCCTACTCGCGGCTCTCTTGTTGTAGTTGTCACGAGTTTAGGGATTCCTCTACGCGTGAGTTCATCTCCTACTGTTGTTTTACCACTACCACTAGGACCAACCATAACAATAATGCATTTATTTCTCATAAACACTCTCCTCGGAATGTATAATGATCATCCACCTAAAGTAACATCTGTTTTCTGATACCACTCTAATGCACCAAAAAGATGCTGATCTTTGTAATCAGGCCAGAATTCATCAATAACATAGATATCAGAATAAATAGACTGGATTGGTAAAAAACCGCTTAATCGACGACGTCCGCCCCATCTTAAGACCATATCCATACGAGAAATATCTTTAGATGCAATGTGATTAATTAAGTTTCCAGATTCAATAGTTTTCTCACTGTTCAGAGCATAATTCAAATCCCAGTTCCAACCATAGTTCACCAAGAAATTAACTTTCATTTTTCCTTCACCAAACCTGGTACGTTTCATTGCATATGGTAGAAGTTCTTTAGGAAATACTTTTGAATCTGTATTACCAATCACCATAAGATCCGCATCACGTTTTTTTAATTCATTTACAGAATCTACACATGCTTTCTGAAATGCTTTTGTTTGCAGAGAAGGACGTTTCACATTGTCCATTGTAAATCCATAAAATGTCATCTCTTCTACTCCAAGCTTTAGACATGCCTCATATAAATCCAACCCCGGATCAATTCCATGATTGTATCCATCTTTTTTCGGTAATCCTTGACCGACTGCCCAGCGGCGATTACCGTCTGGAATAACTCCAATATGTTTCGGCATGCGTTTAAATTTATCCATTCTCTTTGCAAGTCTCCTTATACCGTATTTCCTGATTATTGTATATTCATTTTTTATTTATTCTTGTACTCTATAATACCGTTTTTCTACCCCTCTCTTCAACTCACATGACCTTTTTTTATTTTTTAGTTATATTATTATATTAAAAGACGTTAAAAGTCTGTATATTTTCATAGTATAGTGATAAAATGTAAGTAAGAAAACGGTATCGTATCGGATATCAGCAGGGAGGCTATCTATGTTTAAGAGGAAAAAACGAGAAAGAAAATTTTATTTCTACTCAAGCTTGATTTCAATTGCTCTGCCGATTTTTCTGCTGATTTTAGAATATTTTATTTATGAAGATTCTACTAATTTGGATTCCGGATTCCGAGCGTTTTTCATTACTTTTATGTGGATCCTGTTAGTTTTAGCAATCTTTCGTACACTCTATAATTATAAAAAATTGAAAGAAATTTCTAACAAACAAAACAATAATAAACAAAACTAAAGATTTACATTAGAAAAGGTTGATTTTAGATATAGTATATACTTTTCATTGGTTATTCAAAGTAGTAAGGAGGTTCAATATGTTTAAGAACGAGCGAAACAAGCGATTATTTCATATTTTCAGCAATCTATTCATTGCATGTGTCTGGACATGGATTCTATATGTTCAGTCTCAAATCGAATATTCAACTACACTTGAAACTGATTTTCAGAAAGCATATATGTTCGTACTTGTTATTTTTATTATCGCAACTATTATTCGTATGGGTTATCACTTCCATAAACTCAGAAAATACACTACTGCCAAAAAGCTCTCAAAATCACATTGAGCAAAACCGCCCTCTTACTAGATTTTATGTAGCGGGCGGTTTTATCTAGAACTTCATCTTCAGTTAGTAAGTTACCCACTGTATTCTTTTTCTAGAGTCTCTGAATCAACCTGTTTTTTAATACAAGTAAATCCTTGAGCTAAATAAAAGTTTATTGCTTGCACGTTTTTTACATATACTGAAAGTTCTAAACTCTCATAATCTTTTTTTACAGCTGTTAATAACTCTTTACCAATTCCATTTTTCCTGAAACGTTTATCGACAAAAATTCCTGCTATATAGCAATCTACCATACCTAAAAATGCGCATATCCTTCCATCCTGTTTATATAAATAAATTGTGGCATCATTTAACGACTCTTTCACAGATTCATAATACTCCTTCCAATAAGATTCCTTGATGAAATGATGTATTTCAATATTCACTTCCATCCATATCTTAGAAATTGTCTCTAGCTCATTCACTGTCAATTCTTGTTTTTTATCGATCATTTTCTATTTCCCTTCTTTTAGCCTATTCTATGATAAAAATAAGCATTCATTAAAAACCCCTTTCTTCACTCTCTTTATTTTTCTCTAAGTAAAAACAACTTTGAATTCTTCATAAATGATACGGTGGTCTTCACTGAACTCGATACCTAATTCTTTTTTATAATATTTAGGAAAAAAGTCTAGATGCGCCTGTCTCCAATATGCTAAAGATAGATCCCCTTCACCTTCTTTTCTTGCATGTTCTTCTGTAATTTTATTAAATGGTATTGTTTCAACATTTATATTTTCAATCACACAAATAGGGGTTTCTTCACTATCTAATACAATAGAAAATTGTCCTGTGTAAGGCTTGACTTCATCTTCTGCGTACAGATCATATCCGCTTGAAGTGCCTGTTTTTTTCCCTTGTAGTACAAGTTTTCCTAACTCATCAGCCATTTCTGCAGTATCACCAAAAGAAAAACTTTCTACATCGGTTTCAAGACTTCTATTTGTTGCTTTTAAAAATGTATTTTTATATTGCTCAATCTTTTTATTCATTATTTAGCCCTTCCTGAAACTTTATGTCTTGCATTTTAACATAATTCTATTTAAAAAGAGTCTAACCTCCTCAAAATTATGGAAAGTTAGACTCTTTTGGAATTTATTTTCTAAAAATATTTAACGGCTTTTCATCAATAATTTGATTGCCTGCTGGATTTTTTCTTCTTCAGTGTCTTGACCATTTTGGTTGTTCTGCACGCATTCAACAAGGTTTTCAGCAACGATCAATCCGATGGCTTTATCTAAACTCGACCTTACAGCTGAAAGCTGGGTAACGATAGCAGCACAATCTTTTTCAGCTGCAATCATATTTAATACACCTTCCAATTGACCTTTAGAACGTTTTAATCGATTGACAATTTTCGCATTGTATTCCATTAAACGGTTTCCCCTCTCCAAGCAGAGATGCCGCCAAGGACATTGGTTACGTTATACCCTTCTTTAGATAGGAAATCGCAAGCAGATGCCGAACGACCGCCTGAATGGCACATAACATAATAAGATTCCTTATTGTCTAGCTTATCTTTAAGTTCAGCTAATTCACTTAATGGGAAATGTTGAGCACCATTCAAGTGCCCAGCATCCCATTCGTCCTGTTCTCTTACATCGATTAACTTAATGTCTTTGTTAGCCCATTTTTTTTCAAACTCATTCATTGATATTGAATTATACATTATTTGATTATCCTCTCTGGTCTGATCGTCGAATAAAGTGCAAATGCTCCATCTAAATTTTTGACTTTATATCCGTTTTGTTTAAGCAATCTCTCTGCAATATAACTGCGTAGACCACTATGACAACTTACAATCACCGGTTGATCTTTTGGAATTTCTGATATACGTTCTCTAAGTGAATCAAGTGGTATATTTAATGCATTTGGTAATTGGCCGTTTGCAATGAGTTCAGATTCATTTCTTACATCCAGTAAAATATGCCCATCAGACTGTTTTTCTTCAAGCTCGTGCCATTGAATAGATTCACTAACTCCTTCAATTATGTTTAAAGCTGCATACCCGGCCATGTTTACTGGATCCTTAGCAGAACCAAAAGGCGGTGCATAGGTGAACTCTAATTCAGGTAAATCCTGAATGGTCAGACCTGCTTTGATTGCTGTCGCTAAGATATCGATGCGCTTATCTATTCCATCTGTTCCGACTGCTTGAGCACCATAAATTTTACCAGAAGCTGGATTAAATAATAACTTCAATAGGACGGTTCCAGCATTGGGATAATATCCGGCATGACTTTTCCCTTGAACATGAATAACATCGTATTGTTCCCCAGAACTTTTCAGCTGCATTTCGTTCAGTCCTGTTGATGCTGCAACTTGATCAAATACACGTACAATTGCTGTTCCAATGCTTCCTTTATTAAAACGGTCAAGGCCACTAATTATATCTGCTACCTGTCTTCCTTGACGATTTGCTGGAGAAGCCAGTGCAATCATTGTATCTTGGTTATTGATTTGCTGTTTAACTACGATAGCATCTCCCACAGCATATATATCCTTCTGACTGGTTTCATAATGATCATCAACCACTATTCCTCCGCGGAAACCAGTTTCGATATCAGCGGTCAAAGCTACATCAGTATTGGGTTTAACCCCTACTGATAACAATGTAAGATCACTTTCAAGCTTCTCACCATTTTCAAGCACAACGACCTTCCCGCTTTCTTCAAAAGCAGAAGCAGCTAGCTCTGTATAGATCTCTACACCTTTATCGTGTAATTCTTTAGCGATATAAGCAGCCATTTCCTCATCTAATGGCGGCAACACATGTGGGGCTTTTTCAACTATTGTAACATTTAATCCTCGTTGTACTAGACTCTCTGCCATTTCTAATCCAATAAATCCTGCACCAATAACTACTGCTTTTTCAGGTTTATGATTATCAATATATGTGGATATTGCATCAACATCTGGAACAGATCTCAATGTGAAAATATTCTCCGCTTCTTTTATACCCTCAATTGGTGGAATAAGTGGTTTTGCTCCTGGCGATAGAATCAATTTATCATATACCAAAGTATATTCTTCTTTATTATTTTTAACCGTAACTTCTTTAGTTTGAGCATTAATTGCAATAGCTTCGCTTTCAGGCCGGACATCCAAATTAAATCTTGCCTGCAGACTTTCAGGGGTCTGAACCAGTAACTTACTGCGTTCTTCAATCTCACCTGCTACATAATAAGGCAATCCACAGTTTGCAAAAGAAACATAGGGACCTTTTTCTAAAATAATGATTTCTGCATCTTCATTTAATCTTCTTAGTCGAGTAGCGGCGGACATTCCCCCGGCAACTCCTCCAATGATTAAAATTCTCATTATAATTTTCCTCCTCTTGTAGAACCTGACCAAGCCATCATTCCACCACGGACATTTACAACATCAGCATCTTTTTTTAATAACATTTTTGTTGCTTTTTTACTACGCATACCTGATTGACAGACTACATAAGTCTTTCCTTTAGGAGTGAAACTCTCTACTTTTCTTAATGGTACATTTTTTGCTCCTGGAATATGCCCACCACGAAATTCGTGTGGTTCTCTTACATCAATAATCTGAGGTTTATCCATTAATTTTCTTTCTAACTCTTTCGTAGAAATTGCCGGTATTTTTTTAAATAACATATCACTGCTCCTATTCTTTTATTTATTTTTATTCCTATCATTTTTATATAACTACACTTTTTTATGCGATTTCGTAATTATTTACTATACGTTCAAATTTATCATGCAAATCATCCATTACTACAAAGCGTGCTTCGCGAAACATTTCTTTCCCTTCTATAAACAACAGTAATGCCGGCACTGTAAAAACCGTATATTCTCCTGCTACCTCTGGGACATCATCTGCACTCACCTGCATAGGTTTTATCTCCGGAAATTCCTCTAACATTTCTTGGACTTTTGGCTTTACTGCATGACACACACTGCATCCTTCTCTTGATATATATAAAAATGATACAGGATTCGCTGAAACAAAATTTCTGATTTCCTCAATCGAATTCGCTATAGGGAAATTAATCATCTTTTTCCTTCTTTCTTTTATCAAATTCCTTATTCTAAAATTTTCTATACGTTATACAATTCACTAATATCTCATCAATAACCCTAATATACCCCCTAGGGTATAAAATGTAAAGAGTTTTTCTTAAATTAACTTTAAATTTGTTTATTATCTGCTGAATTGTTATAAAAAAACTGAGTGATATATGTATTTACACCTACATTTCACTCAGTTTTAATTCTATTTTTTTATAATTATTTATAAAAATCTTTTCACTATTAAAATTTAGCCAGTTGCTCGCTCACTGCTTTTCCTTCTTCAAGGAAAACTTCTCTGTTATCATCTGGCACCATGGATCCTCCAGTAGCCCAAGCGATATGTGTTGCTTGATGTAGTTTATTTTCTAAGTTATTCTTTTTCAAGTAGTTTTGGCCTTCTTTGCTTACTAATAATTTGTGCGGACCTGCTAGTCCAGCCACAGCGGCTGGTTCCAGAAACACAGATTCCTTATCATACAGATTCCAAAGGAGCCGTCTGAATGTTTCATCTTTAAGGCTATAGCCAGCACTGAAATAATTGTGCATTAATTTAGCTACTAACCCAGATGTCCTAGGTACAGCTAACCCATCTGCTACAGTAATTCCGCCTAGTCCAATTTCTTCTACCGAAATCTCATCATAAAGTTTTGACTCTAAACCAAGTAACATACTAGGCATTTTAGTTGGCTCTGCAAAAATACAGTGAACATTATCCCCAAAAGCTTGTTTCAGCCCAAATGTAATGCCGCTGGGAGATCCGCCTATACCACAAGGTAAATAAACAAACAGCGGATGATTTTCATCGACGATAATACCTTTATCTTCGAGCTGTTTCTTCATACGGTATCCTCCCACTGTATATCCTAAAAACAATTCTTCAGAGTGCTCATCGTCTACAAAATAACTGTTAGGATTGGCATTAGATTCTACACGTCCCTGCTCTACAGCTTTTGAAAAATTCGTCTCATGTTCAATCACTCTAACACCCTTAGAACGCAAATAATCTTTTTTCCATTGTTTCGCTTCAACCGACATGTGAACAGTAACATTAAATCCAAGCTTGCTGCCCATTCTTCCAACACTTATACCTAAGTTCCCTGTTGTTCCAACTGCTATATGACGTTTTGCAAAAAAATCTCTGAATTCTTTGCTTGAAAAAACCGAATAATCTTCCTCAATACTTTTGAGCAATCCTTGTTCTAACGCAATCGTTTCTGCATGTTTCAGAACTTCATAGATCGCACCTCTTGCTTTGATCGTTCCAGAAATCGGAAGCATATCATCTCTTTTCAGCCAGAGATTTCCTTCCACATTTTTATCATTGATTTCATTCAACCATTTTTTCATCGCTGTAATCTCTATTATTTCGGACTCAATGATACCATTTGATTCTTCTGTTTCAGGAAAAGCGATTTTAATGTACGGAGCAAATCTTTGTAAACGCTCCTCTGCATCTTCGATATCTTTTATTGAATATTTTGTATATCTGTTAGCTTCTTCAGCTGGTGAATAAGATGGGTTATCCCAAAAGACTTCTAAACCAGAAGCAATCTCTTTGATTAGCTGACTTTGCTCTGTAAACTTCCCTACATGATGGTCTAACATAATAATCAATCCTTTCAAATTCTTGTTTTCTTCTTTTACAGATCATAAAAATTTAAATAGTTTTGTTCGAAACACTCATCTTTACATCTTGTTTATTGTAGCATAATTTTGTTTCCACAAAAGAGACAATTCATTTTCATACTAAAAGACCTTCACTTAATTATATTATTATGTGAATTCCTTGTTTTACTTTAAAAATCAAAGTGAAAATCACAATCAATTCTCACTTTGATTTTTAATCTTCTTTCTACTTGTTCTCTATCGATTTTTCTTGTCAAAATCGTTATACTGGGCATATTGAGAATTTGAGAGGGAGGAAAGCGTTGGAATCTTATCCAGCAGCTGACATATTAGATGTTTGCGTAGAAGCCGGACGAGTTATGCTTGAAAATGGAGCAGAAACTTATCGTGTAGAAGATACATTATATCGTATTGCTAAAAGTTATGATCTAGTTTATATAAACGTCTTTGTTGTCCCCACCGCATTGATTTTAACGGTCCAAGGTAGAGACAAACAGGATCATACTGAATTACTGCGAATGACAGATAGACAAACAAACCTTGAAAAAGTTGCTAAAGTAAATGACCTTTCTAGACAATTATCCCAACAGATTCTTTCACCTGATGAAGTAAAAGATAAATTAAAAGAAATAAAATATACGCCCCGGAATTTCAAGCAGTGGCAGAGAAACTTAGCCATTGCCTGTGCTTGCGGGTGTTTCCCTTTACTGTTCGGAGGAACCTATGAAGATATGTTACCTTCATTTATTGCTGGCGGTCTAGGTCATATGCTTTTTGATTTCGTAAACCGCTGGACGAATGTCAGTTTTTTTGCTGAAATGCTTGCTGCTTTTTTTATTGGCTTATGTGCTGTTCTATTTATTTCCTTAGGATTAGGAAATAATGTTGATACAATTATTATTGGAAGCGTGATGTGCCTAGTTCCCGGGATGGCAATCACCAATAGCTTCAGAGATTTAATGGCCGGACACCTTTTAGCAGGTGTAGCAGTCGTTGCAAAAGCCCTACTGACGGCCGGTGCAATAGGAATTGGCATTGCTATGGTATTAACATTTTTATAAGATACTGCAGAATACTCTAAAAACTTTATCACAGGGAGGAACTTACCATGTTACTGGATTATACTACTTATTTTCTTGCTGCATTTATAGCGACGATAGGCTTTGGGATTTTATATAATGTTCCTACCCGTACAATTCTAGCATCTAGCTTAGCTGGTGCGACAGGTTGGGTTGTTTATCATTATTTATCCTTCCAGCTAGATTTAGACTATTTTGTTGGTGCTGGAGCTGCTGCTTTTTTAGTGGCGAACTGCAGTCAATGGTTTGCTCGTTACTACCGAATGCCGGTAATCGTATTTGCAATCCCTGGTATCATTCCTTTAGTGCCTGGAGGATCTGCTTATAATATGATGCGTTCTTTTATTGAAGGTAATTCTGATCTCGCCTTTATGTACGCAACGGAAACGTTCCTTGTTTCAGGTGCAATTGCGTTAGGTCTTTCAGTCAACAGTGGACTGCTTCAGGCACTCTCTTCTAGAACATTAGGCAAAAGAGACAAACGATATCTCCCTTAATTTTGAATAATATCTTGCTAATATCCAGTAGAATTTTTACACAAATCTTTTTTCTCATTTTTTTGCGACTCAAAAAATTCTATATTTTTATACTTTACCTTAATTACGTAAAAAGCTATCGAATGCTTCTCAATAAGAGCAGCAGCGATAGCTTTTTTATTTTAATCATTTATAGATCAATTACATTCCAGTATACGAGGCAAGATTTTGAAATTTCCATTCAAGCGAACTTCAAAGTACAAGTGAACCCAGTTAATAGAAACATCTGTGCTCCGATATTCAACCTATTACTTCCCTTATTTTGCTTTATTTCCAATATCTTTGCGGTAAATAAATTGTTCATCATTTACCTTGCTTAATTCATTGTAAATTTTCCCTTGTGCCTGTTCAACTGTCTCTCCATAGGCTTCTAATAAGTAGACTCGTCCGCCATTGGAAATCAGTTGTGTTCCTTTACTTTTCACGCCTGCATAATAAATATTCATTTCAATTGAATCCAGGATCTCTAATGGAACACCTTTTGAATAGGCTTCTGGATAACCTTTTGCTGCAACAACGACACCTAAATCCACACCGGTTTCTTTCCATTTCAAAAGTGGTTCTTCATCGTTTAAGATAGTGGTAATTACTTCTGCCAAATCGGACTCTAGTCTGTTTAAGACAACTTGAGTTTCTGGGTCTCCAAATCTCGCATTGAATTCGATTGTTTTCGGACCTGTTTCAGTTACCATTACTCCAGCATATAATACTCCTGTAAAAGGCGTCTGATTTTCAACCATTCCTTGTGCAGCAGGCTTAAGAATTTTCTCTATGGATTCATCTACTATTTCCTTTGAAATATGGGAAACTGGAGAATACGCTCCCATACCCCCAGTATTCGGACCTTTATCTTGTTCTAGTAATCTTTTATGATCTTGAGAGATCTGCATTGGATAAACTTTTTCTCCATTCACAAAAGCCATTAGAGAAAACTCTTCTCCCTTTAAGCATTCTTCGATTACAACTGTTGAAGCAGACTTTCCATACTTATTTTCTTGCATCATTTCTGTCAAAGCCGTTTGCGCTTCCGCCGCCGTCTCCGCTACTACTACACCTTTCCCAGCAGCTAATCCATCTGCTTTAATAACGATTGGGGCTCCTTGTTCATCAATGTATCGCTTCGCTTTTTCATATTGATTAAACGATTTATATTTGGCTGTGGGGATTTGCTTTTTGATCATTAATTCTTTTGCAAATTCTTTAGAAGCTTCAATTTTTGCGGCTCTTTTTGAAGGTCCGAATACTTTTAGTCCTGCATCTTTAAAGTCATCTGCTAATCCGTTAAGCAAGGGCACTTCTGGGCCGATAATCGTCCACTCGATATTGTTATCTTTCGCAAATTTTATCAATTGCGTATGCTCTAATTGGTCAATATCTATAACTTCTATACCATCTTTTTTCATTCCCGCATTACCGGGAGCACAAAATACAGTTTTTACTTTCGCACTTTGTTTTAACTTTTTAGCTAATGCATGTTCACGTCCTCCACTACCGATAACAAATAGATTCATAACAGTTCCTCTTTTCACAGGTTATGTAAAAAACGAAAGAGATCCTACTCTCTTTCGTTCGTTCTTTAATGTCTGAAATGACGAGTAGCAGTAAAGACCATGGCAATACCATACTCATTTACCTTATCAATAGAAGCTTGATCTTTAATACTTCCACCGGGCTGAATGATTGCTTTTATGCCATGTTTTGCTGCATATTCTACACTATCATCCATTGGGAAAAAGGCATCACTTGCCAGCACTGCACCTTCAGCCTGGCCTTCAGCTTGCTCGATTGCAATTTTAACTGCTCCAATTCGGTTCATCTGTCCAGCACCAATTCCTAGTGTCTGGGTTGTATTACCGACAACAATGGCATTACTTTTAACATGTTTTACAACTTTCCAATTTAACGCTAATGCTTTTATTTGTTCGTCTGTTGGCTTTGTTTCCGTAACGACTTTCCATTCAGGCTTGTCCGATTCAGCTATCCAATCCTGATCCTGAATCAGTAAACCACCTAGAACAGAGACCATTTCTTTACCCGCTTCAGCAGCTTTAGAAAAATCCAGTTCCAGTAGTCGGATATTTTTCTTGGAGCTCAGTAAATCGAATGCCTCTTTTGAAAAAGAAGGAGCAATAACGATTTCCAAAAAGATTTTATGCAATTTCTCCGCTACGGCAAGAGAGACTTCACGGTTTAAAACAACGATACCCCCAAAGATAGAGATACTGTCTGCTTCATATGCACGGTTAAAAGCTTCTTCAATTGTTTCGCCAATTCCGATTCCACATGGATTCATGTGTTTCACCGCGACTGCAACCGGTTCGTCAAATTCACGTGCCATACGAATCGCTGCATCTGCATCTTTAATATTGTTGTATGACAGTTCCTTCCCATGTAACTGTGTTGCTTTTGCGATAGAAAACCCACTCGCCATAGGATCTTCGTAAAATACTGCCGACTGGTGGCTGTTTTCTCCATAGCGCAGGGATTGCTTTTTATTGTAAGTAACGGTTACCGACTCTGCGTCTTCTTCTCCCGACAGTTCAGTTAAGTAATCTGCGATCAGCGCGTCATAACTTGCTGTATGACGAAATACTTTAGCAGCTAACGCTTTTCTGGTTTCTAAGCTTGTTTTGCCATTTATCTGTAGTTCTTCTATTACCTTTGTATAATCTGCTGCATCAACAACCACTGTAACCGATGCAAAATTCTTTGCAGCACTGCGCAGCATACTTGGGCCACCAATGTCGATTTGTTCAATCGCTTCTTCTGGTGTTACATCCGTTTTTGAAATCGTCTCTTTGAATGGATAAAGGTTTACGCAGACAAAGTCGATTGGTTGGATGTTGTGCTCTTTCATTGCATCTAAGTGACTATCTAAATCTCTACGACCAAGTAGTCCTCCATGAATCAGGGGATGCAAAGTTTTGACCCGTCCATCCATCATCTCTGGAAATCCAGTTACTTCATCAATAGAAACAGTGGGTACGCCGGCTTCATCCAGCACTTTTTTTGTTCCCCCTGTTGAAACAATTTCAACTTGCTGCTTGACTAAAGCTTGTGCGAACTCCACAATATTTGTTTTGTCTGAGACACTGATCAATGCTCGTTTCATTTATCTATCTGCTCCTTTTGTAGCTTTTCAATATACTGTTGAATGACTGCTGGATACAATTTATGTTCTACTCTGTGTATCCTTTCTTCAAGAGAATTGAGTATTTCTTCGGGTTCAATTCTGATTCTTTCTTGTGCCAATATTGGTCCTGTATCAATCCCCTGATCTACTAAATGAACCGTTACACCAGTTTCTATTTCTCCATCATTATAAGCATCCTTGATTCCTTGTTTTCCAGGATAAGCAGGCAGCAAAGAAGGATGGATATTCAAAATCTTCTCAGGATAAGCTTCAAGTAATGTATCTCCTACAATGCGCATGTATCCTGCCAAAACAATCAGATCGATCGAATGTGCTCGTAATTGCTCTAATATTTTTAATTCAAATTCCTTTTTTGATATAAAAGACTTAGGCAAAATAACTGCGGTAGGAACCTTTAATTTTTCTGCTCGTTTTAAAGCATAAGCCTCAGCATTATCACAAACCAGCAATTCAAGATTCCCCTTGATTTTCCCCTGTTTGACTGCTTGGGCAACAGCTTCAAAATTTGTTCCGCTTCCCGAAGCAAAAATGGCGATTTTAATATTTTTTTCTTTATTCAAACACAATCGCCTCATTTGTATCTCCTGAAGATTCAACAACTTCACCTATTATAACAGCTTTTTCTCCAGTATGTTTCAGCTCTTTCAGAACTTTCTCAACCTTACCTTCAGAAACGGCCAGTACCATACCGATTCCCATATTGAAAATCTCATACATCTCTTCAGTCTTTAACTGCCCTTCTTTTTCAAGCAATTTAAAAATACCCGGTATTTCCCATGTTCCTTTTTCTATCTTAGCTGCCAACCCTTCCGGCAGCATTCTAGGAAGATTTTCCACAAATCCTCCTCCAGTGATGTGAGAAATCCCTTGTATCAATTGTTCTTTTATTAAAGGCAAAACGGCTGAAACATAAATTCTTGTCGGTTCCAGCAACTCTTCCCCAAGCGTTTTGCCGTTTAATTCTTCAAACATCGTTTCCAATGTATATCCGTTCTTATCAAAAAACACTTTTCTTACTAGTGAATATCCATTTGAATGAATACCGCTTGATGGCAGTCCGATCAATTTGTCTCCAGCTTTTACTTTATCTGCTGTGAGTAATCCGGATTTTTCAGCTACCCCTACACAAAAACCTGCAAGGTCATACGCAGTTTCTTCATACATATCTGGCATCTCAGCTGTTTCTCCCCCGATTAACGCTGCGCCGGCTTGTACACACCCATCAGAAATTCCGGCAACGATCTGTTCCATTCGTTCTGGAACAGTTTTTCCTGTTGCAATATAATCTAGAAAATAAAGAGGTTCAGCTCCCTGAGCCAGAATGTCATTCACACACATTGCGACACAGTCGATTCCAATCGTATTGTGCTTGTCCTGCTGGATCGCCAGCAGCAGTTTAGTTCCTACGCCATCTGTTCCCGAAACGAGCACAGGTTCTTTAACCTCAATCTTAGATAAGTCAAAGGCCCCACCGAAACCACCTAAAGCACCCATAACACCTAATCGTTCTGTTCGTTTTGCATGTTTCTTGATGCGTTCAACCGTTTCGTACCCTGCTTCAACATCTACCCCAGCGTTGGCATAAGCATTTCCCATTGTGCTAGATCTCCTATCTTCTTTTTGTGATTTAATTGATTCTAAAATTTTTATGTTGTCAGTGGAGCACGTTCATTGATTTTTTCTAGTGTATTCCTGTAATCTTTTTCGTAATCATATAATGGCGTTGGATAATCACCAGTAAAGTAAGCCATACATAAGCCATTGTAAGGTGCGTCAAATTGTAGTCCAATAGATTCTACTGTTCCATCTACGCTTAAAAAGGATAAGCTGTCTGCTCCAATGGTTTCCCGGATTTCTTCCACTGTCTGCTCCGCTGCAATTAATTCTTTCTGATTTTGGATATCGATTCCATAAAAACATGGATATTTTAGTGGCGGTGAAGAGATTCGAACATGAACTTCTGCTGCACCGGCATCTTTCAAGAGCTGTACGATCCGTTTACTTGTAGTACCACGAACGATCGAATCATCAACCATGATCACTTTCTTCCCTGCTACGACCCCGCTGACAGCTGATAATTTCATTCGTACACCTTGTTCCCGCAATTCTTGCGTCGGTTGAATGAACGTTCTAGCAACGTACTGATTTTTCACTAATCCCATTTCATAAGGAATCCCACTTTCTTCTGCATATCCACTTGCCGCAGATAACGAAGAATTCGGCACACCTATCACCATGTCTGCTTCGATCGGCGCTTCCTGTGCGAGTCTTCTACCCATATTTTTTCTGGCCGTATGCACATTTACTCCTGCAATATTAGAGTCGGGTCTAGCAAAGTAGATGTATTCCATAGAACAGATTTGAAGCATTGTATCTTCTGTATATTTCTCGATCTGGTAACCATCATCATTTACGATGACGATTTCTCCAGGTTGAACAGAACGAACAAACGTCGCTCCAACTACATCTAATGCACATGTCTCACTTGCCAAAACATAAGCACCATTCTCCAACTGCCCGATCGACAGCGGTCTGAAACCATTCGGATCAAGTGCTCCAATCATGGCATCTGGAGTCAGAATCAAGTAGGCAAATGCGCCTTTAATGGCGTTCAAGCTTTCTTTGATTCTTTCCATCAGCGTGCTTTGTTTACTTCTGCGAATCAGATGCATCAAGATCTCTGTATCAGAATTAGAATGGAAAATTGCACCTTCTTTTTCTAGACCTTTTCTCAAAGTCGTCGCATTGATTAGATTCCCATTATGCGCGAGCGCCAATTCTTCATCATGAAACTTGAACAAGAAAGGCTGAATATTTAAAATACTGTTGCTTCCTGCTGTACTGTACCGAACATGACCAATTGCTGCGTCTCCTGTCAATCGTTCGATTTCTCTTTCATCCTTGAACACTTCTGAAAGCAAACCTAAATCTCGGTGTCCTTTTAAACGACCATGATTATTGGCAACAATCCCCGCTCCTTCTTGACCGCGGTGCTGCAGGCTATGCAATCCAAAGTAATTCAGTCTTGCTGCCTCTGAGTGTCCCCAGACACCAAAGATACCGCACTCTTCATTTAAGCTTTTGATTTCAGCAACCAAGGAATCGCCTCCTCCCATACCTTTTTTAGTTCATTGGTTTCTAATTCGGTTTTTTCATCTTGTGTTTTTATGACGACTGTTTTTGAATCTGTCACTTTACCGATCTCAGTAACATCTTGATCAAATAATGCTTTTACTGCCGTTGCATTTTCGGGTTTCACTGACAGTACGAATCTGGATGGTGATTCAGAGAATAACCACTCTTTTGGCATATCAACCGTCACGTCCATACCGAATCCTTTTTTAAAGGCTGATTCTGCTAAAGCTACTGCTAGTCCACCTTCAGAAAGGTCATGAGCACTTTGAATCCATCCTCGTCTGATCGCTTCCAATACTTTATCTTGAATGTCCTTTTCTTTTTCAATATCAAAGTCGAAAAGTTCACCTTCTATACGACCAAGCTGCATTTTCTGAATTTCCGTTCCGTTAAAGTCAGGTTTTGTTTCGCCAACTACAAAAATCTTATCCCCAATTTGTTTAAAGTCAGAAGTGGTTACATGAGCGAGTTCTTTGACTAACCCGACCATCCCGATCATTGGTGTAGGATAAATGGCTTCACCGTTCGTCTCATTGTATAAAGAAACATTTCCCGAAATCACTGGGGTTCCAAGTGTTTCACAAGCTTTTGAAATGCCATCAGCAGACGTCCAAAGTTCCCAGAATACTTCTGGTTTATCCGGATTTCCGTAATTCAAACAGTCTGTGATCGCTAAAGGTTCGCCGCCGCTCGCTACGATGTTTCTCGCTGCTTCAGCAACCGCCAGTTGTCCGCCTCTTTCAGGATTCAGGTAAAGATATCTGGCATTGCAGTCTGTTGTCATTGCCAGCCCTTTTTGCGTACCACGAATCCGCAGAACGGCTGCATCGCTGCCCGGTCCTACAACTGTGTTGGTTCTGACCATTGAGTCATATGTTTCAAATATTGATTTTTTAGAGGCAATCGTCGGCTGCTGCAATAACTGTTTCAGTGTTTCTCCAGCATCTTCTATCGCCGGTTCAAATGTCTTCATTTCTTTGAATCGTTTGATGCGTTCCGGTTCTGTATAAGGCTTATGATAAACCGGTGCTTCTTCTGCTAAAGCATCTACTGGCAGATCCGCTACCGGCTCGCCTTTATGGAACAAGCGGTATTGACCGTCATCTGTTACCTGTCCGATATTCACTGCGTCCAATTCATATTTGGAAAACAGTTCTTTAACGCGGTCTTCCGAACCTTTTTTCACACAAATCAGCATGCGTTCCTGAGACTCTGACAGCATCATTTCATAAGGAGTCATATTGGTTTCACGCTGCGGGACATCATCTAGATTCAGTACCATGCCGCTTCCCGCTTTTGAAGCCATTTCTGAACTGGATGAAACAAGACCGGCAGCCCCCATGTCCTGGATTCCGATCAATATATCCTGATAGTTCTGGATCAGTTCCAGACAAGCTTCCATCAGCAGTTTTTCCATGAATGGATCGCCTACTTGAACCGCTGAACGTTCAGATTCTTCTTCATCACTGAATTCTTCGGAGGCAAATGTGGCTCCATGAATACCATCTCTACCTGTTTTAGCGCCTACATACATAATCGAATTGCCGACACCTTTTGCCTGGCCTTTTTGAATATCTTTATGGTCGATCAAGCCGACACACATCGCATTGACTAGTGGATTTCCTTTGTACACTGGGTCAAATCCAATTTCGCCGCCGACAGTCGGAATTCCGATACAGTTTCCGTATCCACCAATTCCAGCTACGACTTCTTCCAGCAAGTATTTTGTCCGTTCATTGTCTAATTCGCCAAAACGAAGGGAATCCAGTAATGCGATCGGACGAGCACCCATACTGAAAATATCGCGGATGATGCCACCCACCCCTGTAGCTGCTCCTTCATAAGGTTCAACGGCAGAAGGATGATTATGACTTTCTGCTTTGAAGACGACTGCCTGTCCATCACCGATATCAACGATTCCGGCACCTTCGCCAGGACCTTGTAAAACTTGAGGACCACTGGTTGGAAACTTACGTAAAACTGGCTTAGAATTTTTGTAAGAACAATGCTCACTCCACATAACTGAAAACAGTCCTGTTTCCGTATAATTCGGTAAGCGTCCCAGAATATCTTCTGATATCATGCGGTATTCTTCATCAGTTAAGCCCCACTCTGCATAGATACGCTGTTCTTTGACGGCTTCTGCTGTTGGTTCCTGGATTGTTTTCATACGTTAGCGGTCTCCTTTACAAAGTTCTTGATCATGGACTGAAAGAACCTTAAGCCATCACTTGAGCCAAGTAATTCTTCTGTTGCTCGTTCAGGATGCGGCATCATGCCAAGTACATTTCCTTGTTTGTTGATAACTCCTGCGATATCCGCTACTGAACCATTCGGATTTTCTGACGCATAGGTGAAGACGATCTGGTTGTTATTTTTCAGTTCTTCCAAAGTTTCAGGATCACAGTAATAACTACCTTCTCCATGAGCAACTGGAATAGTCAATTGTTCACCTTGTTCATACAGTGAAGTAAAGTTTGTCTGGTTGTTTTCCACTTTCAACTGAACAGATTTACAGATAAAGTGTAAGTGTTTGTTTCTCTGTAACGCACCTGGAAGAAGACCGGCTTCAACTAAAATCTGAAATCCGTTACACGTACCAAAAACCGGTTTGCCCTCTTCAGCGAACCGTCTAACTTCGTTCATGACATTTGAAAAACGAGAGATTGCGCCACTTCTCAGATAGTCTCCGTACGAGAATCCTCCAGGTAAAAGTACCCCATCAAATCCTTCTAAACTGGTTTCCGTATGTGAGACATATTCAGCTTCTTCACCTACGCCGTCTCTGATTGCATGAAGCAGATCGACGTCACAATTTGAACCCGGGAATTGAATCACTGCAAAACGCATGCTTAGACCGTCTCCTTTACTGCTTCGATTTCATATCGATAACTTTCCATTACTACATTCGCGAGCAATTTATCACAAATGGTTTCAATCGTTTCTTCAACCGTTCTATCTGCTTGTTTGGCTACTTTGATTTCAAAATATTTTCCCATTCTGATATCTTCAATCTCATCAAACCCCATACGATGAACAGCACCGCGTACTGCTTCTCCTTGAGGATCTAGAATGGATTCTTTATAGGTTACATATACTTTTACGTTATACATGATCAGCTCTCCTTTTAAAGTTGGTTTAAACGATTCAAAACTTCCTGATAAAGCGGAATAATGTCTCCCAGATCTTTTCTGAACACGTCTTTATCCAGACGGTCATTTGTATCCAAGTCCCATAAACGACAAGTGTCTGGTGAAATTTCATCTGCCAGTACGATTGATCCATCATTTGTTTTTCCAAATTCCAGTTTGAAATCAACTAGTCGAATGTTCATTTTTTCAAATAATTCAATCAGCACTTGATTGATTTCCATTGCCTTTTTTTTGATTTCCAAAACTTCATTATCCGTAGCAAGCTTTAATACGCGGACATGATCATCATTTAAAATAGGATCGTTCAATGCATCTTCTTTTAAATAAAATTCTAATACAGGGAATGAGAGCTGCTTTCCTTCTTCTACGCCTAAACGTTTGGAAAAACTGCCTGCAGCTACATTACGGATGACAACTTCCAGAGAAAACATCTCGACTTTTTGAATGAGCTGCTCTGTTTCCGAGAGTTGTTTAATGAAATGACTATTAATGCCTTTTTCTTTTAATTTTTCAAATAGTACACTGGTAATCTGATTATTCAATTTTCCTTTACCGGTAATGGTTTCTTTCTTGGCACCATTACCGGCTGTTGCTTGATTTTTATAGTTGACCCAAAGAATATCCGGGTCATCTGTTTCATACAGTTCTTTCGCTTTTCCTTCGTAAAGCAGCTCTTTCTTATCCAAATAAAGTTCTCCTCTCAAGAATAAACAAGTAAAACACGAACTATTTTTATAAACATATTTATTAACGTATTTATTTAACTTCATACTAAATATACTCATTATCATAGTCAACCTACTAGTGTGTATTTACTGTTTTTATTTACTCTATTGTTCGTATTTAAATAAAATTAAAAAGTTTTAAAAATTAAACGATGGTTAATAATGACCAAAAAACGAACTATTTCATTTTCTTTAAAGTATCTTTCTCTTTAAATCAATCAATAATCATTTTACTTATTGTAAAATTTAATTGTTTTTATGGCGTACTCTTGTTATAGTGAAATCAACTTACTTTTAGGAAGAGAAGTGACATTAAATGATGAAATTCGAAGTATGGTCAGATTATGTTTGCCCATTTTGTTATATCGGCAAGAGAGAATTAGAACAAGCCATCAGAGAAACTGGCTTAACGGGAAAAGTTGAAGTGGAGTTCAAAGCTTATGAATTAGATCCAACGACTTCTACAAAAGACAATGCTCCAGTAAAAGAAAGCCTGATGAAGAAAAAAGGCATGTCTGAATCTCAGGTTGAGGGAATGTTTGAAAGTGTAACAGATCGCGCGAAGTCTGTAGGCTTGAACTACGACTTTTCCAAAATGAAGAATGCAAATACAAAAAAAGCGCATCGTCTGGCTAAATTTGCGGAAAGCCAAGGTAAAGGGTCAGATATAGATGAAGCTTTGCTGGCTGCACATTTTACAGACAATCTCGCTTTGAACGATGATGAGGTGTTGTTAAGTGTTGCGGAATCAGTGGGATTATCTCGTGAAGAGGCTCAGGCAGTCCTTTCTAGTGATCAACATGCAGACGAAGTTGCTCAAGACATTCAAGAAGCAAGAGCACTCGGCGTACAAGGTGTTCCTTTTTTTGTATTAGAACGTAAATACGCGATTTCAGGTGCGCAACCTCAAGAACTTTTCCAAGAAACTCTGAAGAAAGTTGCAGACGAAATGGGCTTAAAGCCCGGACTGCAAATGATGAACGACAACGACGGTGGAGTCTGCGAAGACGGCAGCTGTACGTTTTAATCGATACGCATAATAGAACGCAACAAAAAAAGGTCGATGTTTATCTGCAGCTGCAGATGAGCATCGACCTTTTTTCATAACTCTTGTAAATATAAAATATTTATTCCTTCTATTCTAAAAACTAACAGTCAGAAAATTTCTAGAATCAGACTTTATGCACTAAACTATTCAGATACACTACATTTATTCCGTTTCATAAATATAAGTCAAAAACGGATTCATTGATACCTCAAATTTGTTTATCAACTTTTTGAAAACTATCATAAAGAGTTTAAACAGTCCATAACCTAAAACAGCACCCATCGTGTTGAAAATCAAATCATTTACATCAATATATCTGAATGTAAATCCAATTGCTAGAGCTGTCAAAAGCTGCATACCTTCTAGAAGCAAACTGAATAAGAATCCTGATAAGACAATCTTCTTCAGATTCACTTTTGCAATAAAAGGAATGCCAAAACCAAACGGAACTGTAAGCAGAACATTTAGCAGAGAAGTCTTTATTGCAAAAGAACTTGGATTAAAAGGTACCCAGTTGGCATCTCTCCATACATTCTGTCCAATCTCGCTTCGCATATAATCATTTACTTTAACAAAAAATAGCTATTAGATACATGAATTTATGTAATTTCATGTATCGCTTGATACTATTTGGATAATGCGCCAATCTGTTAGCACAAAAAAAGACAACGAGATTTAATCGATGTCTTTTTTTGTGCTAACAGTCAAACTATTTATTAATTAAATAAACTTAATAAAGTTTGAATCGTACCATTTTCGATCAATATATAAATTCCTAAACCAATAAACACTATAGGAACAATGATTCGTTCATATTTTTCTAATGTTTCGGAAACAAAGGAAATTTTTGCTAATTTATAACTGACATAGGAAAGAACTGCAACAGAGAAAGCAAATACGATTAAAGTAATAACAATTTCTGAAAAGGCTAACGAAGTAAAGTAAGGAATATAAATGCCTAAATTATCGCCACCTGACGCAATGGTTATTAAGGCGACAGTCCAAAATAACCAACTGGTTCCTCTAGATTCTAACTTTTCAACGACTTCCTCTTCTTCTTCCTCCTCTTCACCTATCACAGCGACACGAATACCTAAATAAATTGGAATTAATCCAAGAAGTCCAATGATCCAATCTTGCGGAATAAAATTTAGCACATAAGCAGCAAACAAACTTACGGCTACCAAAATACCTGTTCCAAGATATTGACCCCAAAAAATGTGACGAATACCTTTTTGTGTGTGGCTTTGAGAAAAGATAATGAGCAAGATAAACAAATAATCAATACTGGTAGAAATATAAACAGCGATAGCTGAAAAAATACTTTGTAACAAAATAACTTCCTCCAAACTAAGATTTCATAGATAGATTTTCTGATAACTTTAAAAAAACATGAATAGCGGAAAGGATGTCTTCATTCGCTAAAGAGTAATAAACTACTTTTCCATCTTGACGTGATTTTGCCATTCCATGTTTTTTTAAAAAACGTAAATGGTGTGACGTTGTAGCGACACTAGCAGTAAGTATTTCTGCTAAATCACATACACACATTTCCTTATAGGTTTCTAAAGCATAGAAAATTTTAATTCTAGAAGAATCGCTGAAACATTTCCCTAACACAAGTAAGTTTGAAAAATCTTTTTGATCCAATTTATTTTTTATTACAGTTACTTTTTCTTTATGTACGATAGTCACTTGGCAAACGTTTTCCATTCATCTCACCTCACATTCAAACGATTATTTGAATGAAGTATACCTTTTTGATCACTCTTTTGTCAATCTACCTTAATTCCAATACACTATTATAAGCAATTTCATGTATTGAAAGAAGTCTAGGTAACACTTGATCACCTCCTATTCGTTATTACTTATAACAAACAGCAGGAGGTGATCATTATACCATCAGCAAACGTCTATGTGCCCATTAATAGTTCCATTTTAATACTCGTTGAAGAAATGAAAGAGTGTCTAGAAACGCAATTTCTAATTCAAGCCACTCAACAAGATATTATTGAAAATGCAATTATTTTCTTAAGTACTCAATCTAAATAAAATAAAAAATCGACTATTTTTTAAGTAGTCGATTTTTTTTATTATTAATTTGCTAAACTTAATTTTAGTGGATTATTTATAAATATCTTTCCTGTGGCCAATCTCTAACATTAAAATAGTGACTGTCTTGTCATTGATATCGGCAATTAAGCGATAATCTCCAATTCTATATCGCCATTCTCCTGAACGATTGGCAGTCAGTCCTTTTCCTTGTTTCCTAGGATCTGTACAATTCACTAGATTCTTTTGAATCCATCCCATAATTAAAAGAGACTGGTGTTTATCCATCTTTTTTAAAGCCTTTTGTGCTCCTTTTTCAAATGCTACTTGATAACCTGAATTCATTTAATCCGCTAACTCCTTTAGCATATCTTCAAAAGAAATACTTTGCGGATTTTCTTTGTGCTCAGACATAGCTTGGTTATATAAACTCAAATCAATTTCATCTTCGATTTTTTCTAAAACAGAATTTCTAAATAAAGCTGAAACAGAGATATTATTAGCTTTAGCATATTCTTTGATTAGTTGATCTTCTTGGTTATCAATTCTTAGGGATACTACAGTCATTAGAATCAACTCCTCTTCTTTTGTATGTACATTGTATTACAAAAGAAGAGGAGTTTCAATCTATTTTCTCTATAAAATGGATTAGCGCACTCAAAAATTAACTCTAATTAGCGCAAAAAAGAGGCTGGGACAAAAGTCTTAACAAACAAATAAGATCCGCTGAAAATCTACTTGAGATTTCAGTGGATCTTATTTGTTTATGTAAGCAAAAGGAGCACGGCTTTGGTATAATATAATCACCACAAAAACATCATAGAAAGGGTGCTCCTTATGTATACTCAATATACCATGAACCAAACAACCTTGCCATTAGAAATGAACTGTTACTTACCAGAAAATCATATCGTCTACTCTATTCATCAAGTTGTGGAAGATTTAGATGACTCGCAATATCACTTAATTGAAAACGACTTTGGTCGCCCGGCTTATCACCCGAAAGTTTTAC
>NZ_FOSJ01000084.1 GCF_900114235.1 Marinilactibacillus piezotolerans
ATATCCAAAACACCTTCTATTATCCTTATAACAATGGAAAGATAGAGGGAATCAATAACAAGATCAAAGTATTGAACCGGGTAGCCTATGGTTACGGTAACTTTATTCATTATAAAAATCGCATTATCCTGCACTTCAATTTAAAACCAATCAGAAATAAAATCAAAATGATAGAAAAAGAAAGAGAACATACAGCAGCGTAAGCTCGTTGTACATCCTCTTCCAAAATCTATTATTATTTGACTTTATTCTTTACCAACGTTGTTTGACAGAGAACCTTTATTTTTTTATTTATTTAATTCATCTCTCTATTGTCGTATACTGAGCTCAGAAGGATTACTTTATCTATAAGATAGGAGAAATGATAATGGATATAAAAAAAGAAGCACTTGCTATAAGTGAAAAATTAGGTGGCAAGATTGAAATTAGCTCTAAGGTCAAAATAGATTCTATGAAAGATCTGGCTATAGCTTATACTCCAGGAGTAGCGGCAGTCAGTTCAGCTATCGCTGACAACAAAGAAGACGTTTATACATATACATCTAAAAGAAACATGGTGGCAGTAATTACTGATGGTTCAGCTGTCCTTGGGTTGGGGAATATTGGTCCTGAAGCAGCAATACCAGTTATGGAAGGAAAAGCAGCCTTATTTAAAAGATTTGCAGATGTTGATGCTGTCCCGATTTCTCTGGATACACAAGATGTAGATGAGTTTATCTCTCATGTTAAAGCGATCTCTCCATCTTTTGGAGGTATAAATCTAGAAGACATTAGTGCTCCAAGGTGTTTTGAAATCGAAAGTAGATTAAAAAGCATTCTAGACATTCCTGTTTTTCATGATGATCAACATGGAACAGCCATAGTTGTTCTTGCGGCTATATATAATGCTTTGAAGCTGACCGAGAAAAAGATCAATGAAGTAAAAATTGTTGTAAATGGAGCAGGAGCAGCTGGAATAGCCATCACTAAAAAACTAATACTAGCTGGTGCTGAAAATTTATTATTAGTTGATCAAGCGGGAATTATTTCTAAAGATGATAGAGCGTTAGCTGAACGACATAAAGAGATAGCTGAACAGACAAATCAGAAATTAATAAAAGGAAACTTAGAGAAAGCAGTCGAATCTGCAGATATCTTTATAGGTGTTTCGGCGCCGAATGTCCTAAAAAAAGGATGGATTAGTACTATGAATGAACGACCAATTATTTTTGCTATGGCAAATCCTGAACCTGAAATCAATCCTAAAGAAGCTAAGGAAGGAGGAGCATTCATAGTTGGAACTGGAAGAAGCGATTTTCCGAACCAGATCAATAATGTACTTGCTTTTCCTGGAATATTTAGAGGTGCTTTGGATGCACGAGCTAAAAATATTACAGATGATATGCAGCTCGCTGCAGCTAAAGGAATTGCCAGTGTCATACCGGTAGAAGAATTGACAACAGAAAACATTATTCCTGATGTATTTAACCCTTCAGTTGCTGAAATTGTTGCTAGAAGCGTAAAGGAAGCTGTAAAATAGTTGAATCTGTTAATTGGATTAGAGAATAAGCGTATTTGTTGACACAATCCTATATGACCTTTACCCTAATAGATGATTAAAATATAGAAACCGAAAGGGAAGTGTGTTGAACAATGTCCTCCTTAACGAAAGAGGAAATATTAAATCAAGCTAAAGAAAAAGAGGTTCGCTTTCTTCGTCTGATGTTTACAGATATTGATGGAATCATCAAAAATGTGGAAGTTCCGGTAAGTCAATTAGAAAAAGTGATGGAGAATGAAATTGCCTTTGACGGGTCTTCAATAGATGGCTTTGTAGATATTGATCAAAGTGATATGAAACTTCATCCTGACTTAGATACATGGCTTATTTTTCCTTGGGAATTAGATAGTGTGAATGGACGTATCGCTCGATTTATCTGTGATGTTTATAATCCGGATGGAACCCCATTTGCCGGTGATCCAAGAAGTAACTTAAGACGTGTACTGGAAGAAATGAGAACAGCTGGATTTACAGAGTTCAACTTAGGTCCTGAACCAGAATTCTTTTTATTCAAATTAGATGAAAATGGGAAACCAAGTAAAACATTAAATGACAATGGTGGCTATTTCGATTTAGCACCTACTGATCTTGCTGAAAACTGCCGTAGAGATATTGTTTTAGAATTAGAAGCACTAGGTTTTGAGATCGAAGCAAGTCATCACGAGGTAGCGCCAGGCCAGCATGAAATTGATTGGAAATATGCGGATGCAGTAGAAGCCTGTGACAATATTCAGACATTTAAGCTGATAGTTAAGACAGTAGCTCGTAAGCATGGATTACACGCGACTTTCATGCCTAAGCCAGCCGCTGACATTAATGGGTCTGGAATGCATTTCAATATGTCTCTTTTTACCGAAGAAGGAAATGCTTTTTATGATGCAAACGATGATCAGCAGTTGAGTCGTTCAGCCTATCAGTTTATTGCGGGAATATTGGATCATGCCCAAGCCTATACGGCTATCTGTAACCCGACCATAAACTCATACAAACGATTGACTCCTGGATTTGAAGCTCCAGTATATGTAGCCTGGTCTGGAACAAACCGTACACCGCTAGTTCGTGTACCAGCTTCAAGAGGTATGTCTACAAGGGTAGAATTACGAAGTGTTGATCCTAGTGCTAATCCTTATTTAGCGCTCTCTGTACTAATAAAAGCAGGTATGAAGGGGATTAGCGAAGCTAAAACGGCGCCGAATCCTGTGAATCAGAATATTTATAATATGGATCAAATTGAACGCAGTGCAAATAATATTGAATCACTCCCAAGAAGTCTTTATGAAGCTGTCCAATATTTGAAACAAGATGAAACAATCAAAGATGCTCTTGGAGAACATATTTATGAAAGATTTGTTTCTGCCAAAGAGCAAGATTGGTTTGAGTATTCTTTATCCGTTTCAGAATGGGAAACAACTAGATACTTTGAAACGTACTAGTAAGAAAGGAATATTTTAGTAACAAATTAAAAGAGTAGTTTAGAGAATTAGAAAAAGTGGTTACTATTAAAATAATCACTTCTGATTCTACAAACTAGCTCTTTTTTTATATTCAAAAAAGTGGTATAGTTCGTTTTTACTTAATATATATAGCCTAAATATTAATTTTACCTAACTAATAAAAGTAAATAAGCAAAACACTTTTAGATATTCAGTAACTGTTGATTCATAAAAACATCAATGCTATTCTTCATAAGTATTAAGCAAGAAATATTAATTAAAAAAACAGTATGACAATTCTAGGAGGAAATAAAATTGACAGCAATCACTAAAGAATACATAAAAGAGCAAGTGAAGGAAAAAAATGTACGATTTTTACGACTAATGTTTACAGATATTCTGGGAATTATTAAAAACGTTGAAGTACCTATCACGCAATTAGATAAAGTACTAGATGGAGAAATGATGTTTGATGGATCATCTATTGAAGGATTTGTACGTATTCAAGAATCTGATATGTATCTAAAACCTGATTTCAACACTTGGTTAGTTTTCTCATGGGAAACAGATTCTTCTAAAAAGGGAAAAGTGGCTCGCTTGATTTGTGATATCGTGAATCCTGATGGAACTCCATTTACTGGAGATCCTCGTACAAATCTTAAACGTGTTTTAAAAGAAGCAGAAGAATTAGGATTTACTGATTTCAACCTAGGACCTGAACCAGAATTCTTCTTATTCAAATTGAATGAAAATGACGAAGTAACTGAAAACTTAAATGATAATGGTGGGTACTTTGACCTTGCACCTAACGACTTAGCAGAAAATTGCCGTCGCGATATTGTTCTTGAGCTAGAAGACTTAGGATTTGAAATCGAAGCAAGTCATCACGAAGTAGCACCTGGACAACATGAAATTGACTGGAAATACGCCAATGCTGTAGAAGCTTGTGATAACATTCAAACGTTCAAACTAATTGTTAAAACAGTAGCTAGAAAATATGGGTTGCACGCTACATTCATGGCTAAACCGATCTTTGGTATCAATGGTTCAGGTATGCATTGTAATATGTCTTTATTCAACGAAAACGGCAATGCATTCTTTGACGAAAAGGGACCTTTACAATTAAGTGAAACAGCTTATAAATTCTTAGCTGGTCTTATGGATCACGCACCTGCATTTACAGCAATTACAAACCCAACTGTTAACTCATACAAACGACTAGTACCTGGATATGAAGCACCTGTTTATATCGCATGGTCAGGAAGAAACAGAACACCAATGATCCGAGTGCCAGAATCTAGAGGCATGTCAACTCGTTTAGAGGTACGCTCAGTTGATCCTATGACAAATCCTTATCTAGCATTAGCTGTTATGTTAAAAGCTGGATTAGATGGTATTAAACGGGATTTAAAAGCAACTGAACCAACAACTGATAATATTTATGAAATGGATGCTGCTGAACTGGATTCACTAGGTATCAATTCCTTACCAGGGAACTTGTTAGAAGCAGTAGAGAGCTTGAAAAAAGATGATACAATCATCGAAGCACTTGGCGAACATATCTTTAAGAATTTTGTAGCAACAAAAACACTGGAATGGGATCAATATAAAGCGACAGTAAGCCAATGGGAAAAAGAACAATATCTACACTTATATTAATCTAGACTAATACTCTGATGGGAGAAAGGATGCTGAATAGCATCCTTTTTTGGTAGGTTCTATAATTAAGAAGATGCAAAAAAGAACCACCTCTATTTAAAGAAGTGGTTCTTGAGTCTTATTGTAAAAAAATCGCAAAATTATATAAAAGTCAATAATATTCAAAGTTAACAAATACTTTGAATATTAAAAAAACATTTTGCGGGCTTGAAAACATATTATGAAACCTTAATTACGTTCTGAGAGGGATTCGAACCCCCGACCGTTCGCTTAGAAGGCGAATGCTCTATCCAGCTGAGCTATCAGAACAATTAACAGCAACAGAACATATTATATAAGGTTCTCCAGGAAAAGTCAATACTTCTATTAAAAATATAAATCAAAATATCGTTCGAACGTGATAATGTCCTAAGTAGGTCGAAGCATAAAATGTCCCAAAATGATAAAATAAAATCATGAAAAGGATAATACTAACGATGAATGAAGATAAGAAATATAAAGTAATAAAAGCTGTGGCAGAAAAAAGAAAGGAAAAAAAGAGAGCTTGTGTTGAACTTGGGCTCTCGATGAGGCAAGTTAACAGATTGATTCAAGACTATCAAGAAGGAGGAAAAGCTGTTTTTTCACACGGCAACAGAGGAAAAGCAGCTAGGCACGCCGTGCCAGAGGAAACAAAAAGACAAGTGATCGAGCTCTATCAAAGTTTTAAGATAAAGCCTAA
>NZ_FOSJ01000044.1 GCF_900114235.1 Marinilactibacillus piezotolerans
GGAACGAGACGTTCAGGCTTGCTCGAAATACAAAAGACGTTCTTTAGCGGTCCCTAGACAGCTGAAGAGAGTCGAAGTATTTCTGAGAAGCCTGGCGAGTGAAACTGGAATAAAGTGGGAAAAGCGTATGATGGTGTTGTAGACAAACTTGTTTGGAAAGTTCAACTATCTAGTTTTCAGAGAACAACGTTCTCTAAAAGATATAAAAAGAGTCATTGTGCGGTGATGATGGCGGGAAGGATCCACCTGTTCCCATTCCGAACACAGCCGTTAAGCTTCCCAGCGCCGAGGATAGTGAGGGGTTTCCCCTTGTGAAAGCAGGACGTTGCCGTGCAGCTCTTTTTTTATTTCTGGAGGTTTAGCTCAGTTGGGAGAGCATCTGCCTTACAAGCAGAGGGTCAGCGGTTCGAGCCCGTTAACCTCCATTTTTTTGAGCCATTAGCTCAGTCGGTAGAGCATCTGACTTTTAATCAGAGGGTCGCAGGTTCGAACCCTGCATGGCTCATTAGAGATTAAGTACATATATATTTTTTGAAAGCCGTGTAGTCTATACATTGGCTTTTTTATTTATTCAAAAAATGGGGTTCTTGTTTGAAAAAAGTTTTTTAACAATTTATATTATTTAATATGGAATTTATTAAATTATTGGAAAGTTAAGGATTACTCACTGCAACAAATACTTGATTCTTGCTACTTTAAAAAAAAGAATATCACTGGTATAATGTTATTAGTCAAAGTTAGTCAAAGTTAGTCAAAGTTAGTCAAAGAAAAACTGGTGAAATTCAAAATGAAAACGAAAAGGAGGGTATTAAGATAAAGACTTGAATGTGATAGTAAAAGACGTTACTATAGGTGCATTCATTAAATATTTATCTTAATAATGGTTCAACATGGAAAATCAAAACATGTCAGATATAATTGAATCCTATTTGAAAAAAGTTTTGAATCAACAAGAGAAAGTTGAAATCAGACGTAGTGAAATTGCCGAACTATTCGATTGCGTCCCTTCTCAAATCAATTATGTGATTAATACTCGATTTACTATCCAGCAAGGCTATCTCGTTGAAAGTAAACGCGGTGGTGGAGGGTATATTCGGATTATAAAAGTACAATTATTGGATGATTCCGATGTTCTGGATACGATGATTGAAATTATTGGGAAGAGTATTTCAGAAAGAGATGCGCAATCAGTTGTACAAAGACTGTATGAAAATGATATTATATCTAAAAGAGAAGCCAAGTTAATGTTAGTAGCAGTTGACAAAACAATGTACACTGGAGAAAGAATTATAGACAATCAAATTAGAGCGAATATGCTGAAAAGTATGATTGCTAATTTAAAATATGAAGAGCCGAGATAATAGAAGGGCGGATAAATTAAATGAATGAACTATTTACAGACAAAGCAAAAAAAGCTTTATTAATAGCACAAGAAGAAGCAAAGGGATTCCGCCATCGTACTGTAGGAACTGAACACTTGCTGTTAGGGTTAGTGATGGAAACTGAAGGTATCGCTGGAAAATCATTACGTCAATTATCTTTGTCAGAAGAAGAAGTCAGAGAGGAAATTGAACACTTTACAAGCTATGGACCAGGCGAAAAATTGCCAGCAAGTGCTGTACTTCCATATTCTCCTAGGGCACGACAAGTTATTAAATATGCAACAGATGAAGCTAAGAGAATGCAAAGAAGTTTAGTTGGAACAGAGCACTTATTATTAGGTCTTTTAAGAGATGAAGATATCCTTTCTTCTAAGATTATGAGTAATTTGGATATCAGTCTTTCTAAAACACGACAATTAATTCTTAAGAAACTTGGTGTTCAAGAAAACAAAGCTAGAGGCGGCTTTAAAGGACGTAGACAAGCTAGAAGTCCGAAATCAGTAGAAGGAACACCGACCTTGGATTCATTAGCAAGGAATTTGACACAAGCAGCAAGTGAAGATCGCTTAGATCCTATTGTTGGACGTAATAAAGAAGTTAGAAGAATCATTCAAATCTTAAGTAGACGTACGAAAAATAATCCTGTTTTAGTTGGAGATCCAGGTGTAGGAAAAACTGCGATTGCCGAAGGATTAGCTCAGAAAATTGTAGCGGGTGAAGTGCCTCCTGCACTGAAAAACAAACGATTGATGACACTGGATATGGGATCTTTAGTAGCTGGAACGAAGTATCGCGGTGAATTTGAAGAGCGAATGAAAAAGATCATTGATGAAATTTATGAAGATGGAGAAGTTATCCTCTTCATTGATGAACTGCATACTTTGATCGGAGCGGGGGGAGCTGAAGGAGCAATAGATGCTTCCAATATTCTTAAACCTGCACTTGCAAGGGGCGAATTGCAAACAATTGGTGCTACAACTTTAGATGAGTATCAGAAACATATTGAAAAAGATGCAGCATTAGAGCGTCGATTTGCCTCTGTTCAAGTAAATCCACCTTCAGAAATTGAGGCAGAAGCTATATTGCTTGGCCTAAGAGAGCGTTATGAAGAACATCACGGCGTTAAAATTACAGATGACGCGATTCATTCTGCTGTACACTTTTCCACAAGATATATTACTTCTAGACAGTTGCCTGATAAAGCAATCGACTTAATGGATGAATCTGCATCTAAAGTTAGAATCGATGCCAGTGATCAGCCAACTACAATGTCTAAAGCAACTGAAAAATTAAGTGATTTATCTCGTATGAAAGAAGAGGCCATCCAAGAACAGAACTTTGAAAGAGCTGCTCAAATCCGCGAAAAAGAAATGAAACAACGTAAGCGGATTGAAAAAATGATTGAAAATGAAGATGTCTCAGAAGAAGTTGCCTTAGAAGTAACAGCTAAAGATATTGCTGAAGTAGTGTCTCAATGGACAGGTATTCCTGTACAACAAATGGAACAAAAAGAAACTGACCGTTTATTGAATTTAGAGAAAGTATTGCATGAACGTGTAGTAGGTCAAGAGGAAGCTGTTGTAGCAGTTTCCAAAGCTATTCGACGTGCACGAAGTGGATTGAAAGATCCGAAGAGACCGATTGGATCATTTATGTTCTTAGGACCAACCGGTGTAGGGAAAACTGAACTTGCAAAAGCACTGGCTGAAGCGATGTTTGGTAGTGAAGAATCTTTGATTAGAGTAGATATGTCTGAATACATGGAGAAATATAGTACAAGTAGACTAGTAGGTTCTCCTCCTGGGTATGTTGGATACGATGAAGGTGGTCAATTAACAGAAAAAATCCGTCAAAAACCTTATTCTGTAATTTTACTTGATGAAGTAGAAAAAGCGCATCCTGATGTTTTTAATATTTTATTGCAGGTACTTGATGATGGTTTACTGACAGATGGAAAAGGTAGACAGGTAGATTTTAAGAATACTATTGTGATTATGACCTCTAATTTAGGTGCAACAGCTTTAAGAGACGAAAAATCAGTAGGATTCGGAGCAGTTGATAAACGATTTGATCATAAGGGTATGGAAAAAAGGATTCGTGAAGAACTTAAAAATGCTTTCCGCCCTGAATTTCTAAATCGAGTAGATGATACAATCGTATTTGAATCACTTAAAAAAGAAGAACTTCGTGAAATCGTGAAATTGTTAACCCAAAGTATTGTTACACGTATGGATGAATTAGGTATTGGTTTGAAAATTACATCTTCAGCCATGGATGTGATTGCAAAAGCAGGGTTTGATCCCGAATATGGTGCAAGACCTTTGCGAAGAGCTATTCAAACAAAAATCGAAGATAAATTGAGTGAAGAATTACTTGCTGGAAATGTAATTATCGGAGATAAAGTGACAATTGGTGCATCAAAAGGTGAAATAACCTTAAAGGTAAGAAATAGAACTAATAATGAAAAGGAAATAACTGTAAAAAATTAATACAGAAAATTTCTAAAAAGGAACGGACGCTGATATGCGTTCGTTCCTTTTTTATAACGAGTCTTATGTTTGATTATACGTAATTAACGTGCTAAAGTTCAAATTGTAATAAAAAAAATTAAAGGAGATGTTGACAATATGTTTATGCACAGTAAAGAATTACAGTACCATGCAAAACCAGATCGACCTGATCCGATAATGGCTCGAAGACTGCAAGAGATTCTCGGAGGACAATGGGGAGAAATGTCTGTTATGAATATGTATTTATTTCAAGGCTGGAATGCTCGTGGAAACGAGAAATATAAAGACTTGTTATTAGATACAGCAACAGAAGAAATTGGACATGTTGAAATGATTGCGACTATGATTTCACAGCTACTGGAAGGTGCACCCCTTAAAACACAGGAAAAAGCTGTAGACTCTGATCCGGCACTGGCTGCTGTGATGGGAGGAACCCTCAACACGCGATTGTATCAGGATTAGGTGCAGCACCAAGAGATTCTAATGGCAATCCATGGACATCTAACTACATTGTATCAAGCGGAAATATACTTGCTGATATGCGGATGAATGTGACTGCTGAATCACAGGGCAGACTTCAAGTAGCTCGATTATATGAAATGACAGAAGATAAAGGTATCCGAGACATGCTAGGTTTCTTATTAGCACGTGATACGCAGCACCAACTTCAATGGATTGAAGCAATCAAAGAGTTAGAAGAAAAAGAAGGGGTTGTAGTTCCAGGACAAGTACCTGAAAAATACGAAGTAAATGATGTATCTCATGTATTGTACAATTTCTCTGAAGGCAACGATAGTAAAAAAGTTGTAGATGGTAAAACAGCTAAAGATGGTAAAGAGTTTATATATAAAGATAAACCTGAAGTTATGGGTGAAAAACCTGTATTAAAACCAGTAACAAAAGATGTTTATAATACCTCTTCAATGGACTAGAAATAAATAGATGTAGTGCATATCTTTAGTTAAATAACACAATTTCTGTTATCCTAAACTTAATAGATTAAGAAAGGATGACATTTTATGAAAAATATGGATAATCAAAATAAAGGAATTCTTTTAGGTGTAGGACTTGCTGTAGCAGTAGGTTTATTGGCTGTTATTTTTTCTACAGGTGATACTAAAGAGAAAACAAAAACAGCAGTTAACCGCCAGAAAGCAAAACATTTTTTCAAAAACAAGATGCACGGCAGTAAAAAGACTTCTAAAGTTGTAGACAAATTATCAGATGATGAAGTAAATAGTTTACTTGGAACAGTAGACAAATTTAAAGAAATTGAAAGTAATTTATCAGATGTTTCAGCTGATTTTAAAAATTTTTTCAGTGATAAAATCAAAGATGCAAAAAAAGCAATTAAATAATTAATAAAAACCCATGGAAGCAGTTTATTTAAACTGAGTTCATGGGTTTTTTACTTAAATTTATAAGGTTAATAAAAAACAAAGAGTAAGATCATTAATTTGTTTCAAAGATAATCCTGTAGCTTCATAAAATCTTTCAATTCTGTATTGAAGTGTATTTCTGTGAATGAATAAAGATTTAGCAGCCATACTAACATTTCCCTGGTTTTCCCATAGAGCTCGAATCAGCTCTTTCCAGTTTTCTAATGTATCAAATTTATATCTTAATTGTTGAACTACCGTACTGTCCATAAGCGCATCTTTGGTAAAAAAATGTAAAGAAATATCCGTTAAAGAACCGATACGACCATTTAAGTGTGGAAGTTCTTGAGAAAATAATTCCAGTTCTTCTTGAAGTAAAGTTCTCAATTTTTTGGAGGGTTCCCAGTATTGACCAATATAGCAGAATGATTTCAAAGAAAAATCGATTTCTAATGTTTGCAGGATTCCTTGAATTTCATTTTTATCCAAATAATATTTTGACTGTGGTTGTATGATAATATAGAGATCATCTGATAAAAAAAAACTATCAATGGTTGGTTCAAATAACGTTTTGGCTGATTCGGACCAGAGACTTGGATCGAATTGTTGATCTTTATTATTTAACTTCAATTGAATCATTCTGACTGATCTAGAGCTTTTAGGTACAGCTTTTTTTTTGCCAATTAGATAATCATGCCATTGAGAGGAATCAGATGCTGAGATTATTGATTCTTGTTTCTGATATAACATCGTCAGCAGATCTATTTCACTTTCCGTCAGAGAAGAAGTAGGTACATGAATCCATTTATTTTTATAGGGCAATGATAATAAATCATTTTCAGAAAAAGGGTTATCTGATAAATAAGCTTCAGGATAGACTGTTTTTAAATCTGTAAATTCCAATTTTAATCCTCCATATCGGTTCATGATTAAAGTTATTTTAACACTGTTTTAGAGAATAATAAACTAAGGTATAATAAAGAAAAGATATGGGAGCTATGATATGGATTTAAAAGAAAAAGAAAAATGGATGAAAGAGGCCATTAAAGAAGCTAGGAAAGCTGAAAAAAAAGGAGAAGTTCCGATAGGAGCAGTTGTTATTCATAAAGGAGAAATTATTGGCAGAGGACATAATCTAAGGGAAACTTCTCGTAACGCTACTACGCATGCAGAAATGATTGCAATTCAAGAAGCTAATCATTTTTTAAATAATTGGAGACTGGAAAATTGTCAGTTATTTGTAACATTAGAACCATGTGCAATGTGTAGTGGCGCAATTTTGCTTTCACGAATTGGTGAAGTTTATTATGGACCAGCTGATATAAAAGGTGGAACAGCGGGTACATTAATGAATCTTTTAGGGGATGAGCGAATGAATCATCAAGCTTATGTAGAACGAGGAATTTTAGAAGAAAAATGTCGAGAATTGCTGACAACGTTTTTTAAAGAACTGCGCCAAAACAAAAAAATAGAAAAGCAGAGATTGAAGTTGAAATCAGAAATTTTTCCAGAAAAATCAGATAAGGCAAAGGACTCTCCCGACTAGGAGAGTCCTTTTTACTTAGAAAGTTGATCATTTTTTTCTACCATAGCATCTACAGATTGTATAATTGATGCAGAAAAATCATTTTGTAGTAACGATAATATACCGTCTACAGTGATACCTCCTGGAGAAGATACTTGATCAATTAAGTTCCATGGAGACTGGCTGGAATTGAGAACAGTCTTTGCACTTCCCAAAACAGCTTGAGCCGCGATTTCGATAGCTTTATCCTTGGTAATTCCATATTTTACAGCTGAACGGGCTAATGTATCGATAAACATGAATACTAATGCAGGAGAACTCCCGGCAATAGCTATGAACGGACCGATTTGTGATTCAGGCAATTCCACTACTGTACCGATAGATTCAAATATTTTTTTAGCTTGTTCTAATAATTCATTTTTAGCAGTTGAATTTTCAATGATTGCTGTAATTCCTTCACCAACTTGAGCATTCAAGTTCGGCATAGTCCGAATGAAGCTAGATTCAGGCAAATAGGCTGCTAGCTGCTGATTTGTCACACCAGCAACTACAGAGATTACGTATGGGCTATGAACTTTATCTATTTTAGTGAGAACTTCTTCAACTTGGTAAGGTTTGACTGCTAAAATGATTAGATCAGATTGGTTCCATACATCTTGATTATGCGGGGTGCCTTTAATATTGAATTGAGTTTCTAATACTTTTCTTTTTGATTCGGTACGATTAGAAAATATTAAATCTGTTAAATCAGTTACATTATTTTCAATTAATCCAGTCGCAATAGCTTGGGCCATATTTCCAAATCCAATGAATCCTATTTTCAATAGTTTTCCCTTCTTCCTAAAGTTTTGATTAAAGTATATCATATGAGAGCCCTGAGCTCGAATGGGCATAAAAGAATAACGAGTTTTAAATGAAATTTATTTAATTAAAACAGTTGACTTATCTGATACAAACATATAAAGTTATCATAATAATATAAAAGAAGATAAGGAGATGAATATATATGAATTTTCTATACGAAGGTCAAACAATAATCAATATACCAAAACAAAATTTGTATGATTCATCTAAAATCTTATTATTACTCATTCCGTAGCTTGGATTCTATTCTTTATAAAAGATAGAGTCCTATTTTAGCATTTTAAAAAGGGCTCGGGATACGTTACATAATTTACCAGCCTCTGATAAAAGAGGCTGGTTTTTTTATATTAGAATTTTGAACATAATTAGAAAGAGGGGATAGTAAGATGAAAGGATATATTAAAAGTAATGTATTGAAAGTATCATCAGGAGTAGCTAATGCAATTTTTGTAACGATTGGTATTGGATTTTTATTTGGCACATTAGGAGATATGTTTAGTTTACCCATATTAGTTACAATAGGAAGTATAACTCGCGTTTTACTAGCCCCCGCTTTAGGAGCAGGTATTGCCTACAATATGCAAGCTAATACGCTGACACTCTTTGCCGCTATGGCATCCTCTACAATTGGAGGCGGTGCTATAAAAATTTCTGAAGCAGGATTTATGATTGTTGGAGGAGATCCGATTGGGGCACTGGTTGCTGGGGTTATTGCAACTTGGATTGGTAAAAAACTGACTGGAACTTCACCACTGGATATGATGTCTATTCCAACGTTATCTCTGTTAGGAGGTGGTTTGGCAGGAGTGGGCTTATCTCAAATCATTACACCGATATTACTTTCAGTCAGTGAGTTTGTCTCCAGCGCTGTGGAAGGTAGTCCAATTATAGGATCTTCTGTGATGGCAGTTCTATTTGGATTATTTCTAATGTCTCCGTTGTCTTCCGCAGCATTATCCATTGCACTGGCATTGAGTCCAATGGCAAGTGGAGCTATGCTGATTGGAACAACAGCTCAATACTTTGTATTTTCAATCGTATCATTGAAAGAAAATAACTTAGGTGGATATATTGCTCAGGGGCTTTGTACACCAAAAGTTCAGTTACCGAACATTATAAAAAATCCAAAAATTCTAATTGGACCCACTATAGCCTCTGCTGTCTGTGGGCCGATCGCCACCGTACTGTTCGGGTTTCAGACAATTCCTGAAATGGGTGGAGTTGGTTTTGCCGCTGGTGTAGCGCCACTTTGGGTAATCAACAATTCAGGTCTGCAGGCTTTTGGTGTATACTTGTTATGTGGGGCTGTTCTTCCAATCTTAATAACGCTTGGGATAAATAAATTGCTTTATGCTTCAAAAGCAATAAAAGTAGGAGATATGGCTCTGAAAGTAAGTTAAATTAGTATTCAATACTTAAATATTGAAAGATTTTATAGAATAGGGGATTGTTTTTTTATGACAACTGATTTAAGACCGGAAAACATTGACTGGAAAGATTTAGGATTTTCATATATTAAAACGGATTATCGATTTATTTCCTACTACAAAGATGGCTCATGGGATGAAGGAACATTAACAGAAGATAACCAGCTTCATATTTCAGAAGGATCAACTGCATTACATTATGGTCAACAATGTTTTGAAGGAATGAAAGCTTATCGTACAGCAGATGGTTCGATTCAACTATTCCGCCCATATGAAAATGCTAAAAGAATGAAGTTGAGTTGTGAAAGACTTCTGATGCCGGTATTTCCTGAAGAAAAATTTGTGGAAGCAATTAAAAAAGTCGTTAAAGCAAATGAAGAATGGGTACCGCCTTATGGAACTGGAAGTACTTTATACATCCGTCCTTTTATCATTGGTATTGGAGATAATATTGGAGTGAAGCCAGCAGATGAATATATTTTCTCAGCATTTGTGATGCCCGTGGGACCATATTTTAAAGGTGGACTGAAACCATCAAACTTCCTAGTGACCGATTATGACCGTGCTGCACCTAAAGGAACAGGGGCTGCTAAAGTAGGAGGTAACTATGCAGGCAGCTTACTTCCCGGAAAAGAGGCTAAAGAACGTAGCTTCAGTGATGCCGTTTATCTTGATCCAGAAACACATACTAAAATAGAAGAAGTCGGCGCAGCCAATTTTTTTGGAATCACCAAAGACGATTTGTTTATCACGCCTAAATCCTCTTCTATTTTGCCAAGTATCACGAAATACTCATTACTTTGGTTAGCTGAAAATCGCTTGAACCTTAAAGTCTCTGAGGGAGATGTCTACATTGATCAAATTAATCAGTTTAAAGAAGCGGGTGCTTGTGGAACAGCAGCAGTAATAGCTCCGATTGGAGGGCTACAAATTAAAGATGATTTTCATGTCTTTTATTCTGAAACAGAAGTAGGACCTGTAACAAAACGTTTGTATAATGAATTAGTTGGAATCCAGACAGGAGATGTTGAAGCACCTGAAGGATGGATCGTGAAAGTTTAAGAACAAAAAAGACTTGATTCAAACGAATCAAGTCTTTTTTGTGAAGTGACAAAATAACAGAAAGGAAATAAGTATATGTCAAATCTATTTAAGTATGAAGTTAACACAAAACAAAAACAAGAGCTGATTAATATAGATGAATATCTATATAAAGCGTTAGAGGAAAGTGGAATCAGAGAAGGACTAATGATTATATATTGTCCGCATACAACTGCGGGTATTACTATTAATGAAAATGCAGATCCAGATGTAAAAAAAGATTTATCGGCGTCATTGAATGATACATTTCCTAATCATGATTATTTTGTTCATATGGAAGGCAATTCCGATGGACATATGAAATCTTCTGTTTTTGGAGCAAGCGAGACAGTGATTATCTCTAATGGTAAAATCATACTAGGTACTTGGCAAAGTATTTATTTCTGTGAATTTGATGGTCCAAGAAAGCGAACAGTATACATTAAAATAATTGAAGGATAAATGAAACTTACAATATATTAGTAAATATATAACCAATAAAGAGTAAAAATAGAAATTTCATCCTAAAGGCGGATGCAAATCAATCTAAACAATAATACAATACGAATAGAGATTAGAGACTTACCCAAGGGGGTCTCTTGATTACATAGAATAAAGAAGAGAGGAAGAAAAAGATGCTTGAAGCAAAGAGTCTCCAAAAAAATTTCGGAGATGTTACGGCAGTGGATGGAATCACCTTTAAGATTAATAAAGGCGAAATAATGGGTCTGATTGGTCAAAATGGTGCTGGTAAAACAACGACCTTCCGTATGATATTAGATTTACTCACACCTGACCAGGGAGAAGTTCTCTGGAAAGGAAAAAAACTGACAAATAAAGTGTTTAATCAGATTGGATATTTACCAGAAGAAAGAGGCCTTTATCCAAAAGTTTCTATTGAAGACCAGATCTTATATTTTGCCCAATTAAGAGGCAAATCAAAAAAAGAAATTAAGCCATTAATTGATGACTGGTTAGAGAAATTCGACGTAAAAGGTAAAAGAGGAGACAAAGTCAAAACTCTTTCAAAAGGAAATCAACAGAAAGTTCAATTGATTACAACTTTGATTCATCAACCAGAACTGATTATATTAGATGAACCGTTTAGTGGGTTAGATCCTGTAAATGCGGAACTTCTAGAATCAGGAATTAGAGAAGCGCAAGCAAATGGTGCCAGCATTATTTTCTCAAGTCATAATATGAATAATGTTGAAGAACTCTGCGATAGTCTGATTATGCTCCGAGATGGAAATCAGATATTAAATGGAACAGTGAAAGAAATTAGAGAAAAATTTGGTCGAACTAAATTATTTTTAGAATCATCATTATCGCTTGAAGAGTTGAAGCAGTTCCCAGGTGTACAATCAGCCACAGTCAATAGAGATGGTATTTCTGTTATTCAGCTAAGTGCTGCAGAAAATGGAAAAGCGATTTTTGATGCAGCTACGGCAGATGGATATATTCCAACCTTCAGCCAGCAACCACCAACTTTAGAAGAAATTTTCAAACGAATGGTAGGTGAGAAGAATGAATAAGTTTTGGGTCATTACTAAAGAAGTTTATAAAAAGAACGTAAAGTCAACGAGCTTTATTATCATGTTACTAGCACCGCTTCTGGCAATTGGGATTTTTTATGGAATCAGTTACTTTATTGCGCAAGACGAAAAAAATGCTGAGCCATCTGCAATAGCTGTTATTTCTGAGGATCCAGCTATACAAGATGTTTTTACTATAGAAGATGGACCGTATGAAGTGCAAGAAGATATCACGACTCAAGAAGCTGCAGAAGAAGCTTTATTGGATGAAGAGATAGATGGCTATCTAACAATCAGCGAAACTGGAAATACCATTGATTCAGCAATTGTGCATACTGATTCATTAACTAATATTATTCCGATCTTAAACGAACAGTTATCTAATTATCAAACTTTGCTGAGAGCAAATGAGCTGGATTTATCTCAAGAACAAGTCATGTCATTGTCTGAACCAGTAGTCATTGAAGAATCGATTGTGAGTATTGAAGATGGCAATTTAACTCAAGAAGAAAATAATGATACGACGGTTAAGGAGATAGGAGCTTATATAGTCAGTTTTGCAGTTTACATGTTTATTTTGTTTTATGCTTCTATCATTGCAAGTGAAGTTGCGAGCGAAAAAGGAACAAGAATTATGGAAATTATCTTATCCAGTGCTTCTGCTACCGTTCACTTCTTTGGGAAATTAGCAGGTGTAATGCTTATATTACTAACTCAGTTAGTAGTATATGGCATTATAGGATTTGTAACATATTTCTTTGTAAAAGATTCAGCAACTATCCAAGGATTGACGCAAGGTATTGATTTAGCAACGATTGCTAAGGAATTATTAGGATATACAAGCATATTCTTTATAACAGGAGTATTGATGTACGTAGTATTTGCTGCCTTCTTCGGATCACTTGTTACTAAAATTGAAGATGTAAATAAATCGATAACACCAATTGTAACGTTAGCTATTATTGGACTATACGTAGGAATATTTGCTTTTGCATCTCCAGAAAATATTGTGCCTGTGGTATTTTCTTATATTCCTTTATTTACACCTTTTGTAATGCCGTTTAGGATTGCTTCAGAGACAGTAGGACAACTAGGAATATGGATATCCATTATTGGTACAGTAGGTTTTACAGCAATATTAACTTACCTGTCATTTGTTTTTTATCGTGCGAATGTATTGATTTATTCAGATGGCGGAGTTATCAAGTCATTAAAACGCTCATGGGGACTACTGAAAAGTAACCGCAAGGCCAAAAAAATAAATTCATAGTATAATATAAATGGAGCTTTCAATGATTAAATTCATTGGAAGCTTTTTCATATTAGAAACGGAAATCCAAAGAAAAATCCTGGAATACATGTTACTTTTAATTGTAGAAAGGTATAATGAAAATGACTACAAAACAAAAGTAGAGGTATAGATAAATGGAAAATAAAACATTAGTAGAAATTACAACCCAAAAAATTTTGAACTATATTAAAGAACAAAATCTGCAAATAGGAGAAAGGTTACCAAACGAATTTACCTTGGCAGAACAGTTGAAAGTTAGTCGAAATACTATTCGAGAAGCCACGAAAATGTTGAAATCAAGGAATATTCTTGAAGTCAAACAAGGATCAGGAACTTTCATTAGTGCAAAAAAAGGACTAATGGATGATCCGTTTGGTTTTTCGTTGTTAGAAAACAAAATCAAAATGACCAAGGACTTATTTGATATTCGCTTTATTTTAGAGCCTTATATTGCGTCCTTAGCTGCTCAGAATGCTACGGAAGAAGAAATCGCATCCATAGACCAATTAAGAGTCCAAATTGAAGAAGAGATACTAAACGAAGGAACAGAGCATTTAAAGCTGGATCAGCAGCTGCATACCCAAATTGCTAAGGCATCTGGGAATACTGCATTGTACCATTTACTTCCAATCATTAATGAATCTATTCATCTATATAATGATAATTTTACTAGTGAAAAGAAAAAACTTGAAACAATAGAATCACACAGAGAAATCGTAAATTTTATAAAAAATAGAGATAGCTTAGGTGCTCAACAAGCAATGTTGATCCATATGAGCAATAATCGTGTTTCTCTTGAAAATGATACAGACGCTAATAGGTAGGATGAATCATCCGTTTTTCTACCTTAAAAACAATAAAACGGATTTTATTTGACAAATCATCCTACGTATTTTATGATTCAGAGGTGGATCAGTAAAATACGTAGGATTTTTATATGATTCTCAAAAAAATTGTAGGAGGAGTAATAGTTGGATAAAGTATCAAAAAGATTACCGGAAGCTTTCTTATGGGGAAATTCAGTATCAAGCATGCAAACTGAAGGAGGATGGAATGAAGGCGGAAAAGGACTGTCTGTCTATGATATAAGAGAGGCTACTGAATTTTCGTCTGACTGGAAAGTTGCTAATGATAACTATAATAACTACGATATAGACTTTGATCATTTAAAAAAACTTGGGATGAATTGTTACCGTTTTCAAATATCATGGAGTCGTGTTAATCCTGATGGTGATGGGGCATTTAATGAAGAAGGTATTGAGTATTACAGTAAACTGATTGATGCTCTGATTGACAGAGGGATTGAGCCAATGATTTGTCTGTATCACTTTGATATGCCATTAAATCTTGCCAGAAAATATAATGGTTTTTTAAGTATGCATGTAATGAAAGCGTTTGTTGATTTCGGTATTGAAATGGTCAAGCGGTTTGGAGATAGAGTGAAGTACTGGATTACTTTTAATGAACAAAACTTATTTCATGTACCTGAGGCTTTCAGAATCAGTGGATACTTAAAGGGTGAACAAACGCTTGATGAACTGTACCAGATTAGTCATAACGTTATGATGGGACATGTAAAAGTAGCAAATTATATTCACGAAAATACAGAGTGTAAGATCGGTGGAATGCTAGCCTATTCGGAAAGTTATCCTGCAACATGTGCGCCTAGAGATATTTTATTAGCGCGTAAATGGGATGAGTTCATTAATTATAACTTACTGGATGCCTTTGTGCATGGTCGCTACAGTAATGAAGTGCTTACTTACGTCAAGAATCATCAAATTGACATGAAAGCTACTGAAGAAGAATTAAAAGAGTTGGCAAATTTGAAAAGTGATTTTCTTTCTTTCAGTTATTATGCCAGTTCTACGATCAATTCTAACTTAGTCAGTGAGGAGACCCCTATCAATTATATAATGAAAGAAGGAAAACAGAAAAATCCTTATCTAGAAAGTACGGAATGGGATTGGCAGATAGACCCCCTTGGATTTAGAGATGTTTTCAATAAATTATACCAGAGATATCAGTTGCCAATATTCCCTATAGAGAATGGAATTGGAGTAAAAGAAGAATGGGATGGTGAAAATGAGATTAATGACCAGTACCGTATTGATTATCATCGAGCACACTTGCAGGCAATGAAAGATGCTATGTTTGAAGATGGGGTAGAAGTCATTGGTTATCTCGGTTGGGGACTGATTGATATTTTGAGTTCACAGGGAGATATGAGAAAAAGATATGGTGTTGTTTATGTGAATCGGGACAATCATGACTTGAAAGACATGAAACGAGTACCTAAAAAAAGCTACTGGTGGTTGAAAAAAGTTATTGAAACAAATGGCGAAGATATAGAATAGGAGAATCAAAATGAAAAACAAGAATTCATTTACTGATCGTTTTACCATGTTTGCTGTAAAACTAGGCAATCAAGTACATCTACGCTCATTGCGTGATGCTTTTGCCGTTATTATTCCATTTTTTATCTTAGCAGGATTAGCGGTACTCATTAATAATGTGGTATTTCCCTGGCTCTTTACTGGTGACACGTTAGAAAAACTGAAAGTTTGGGGGAACGTGATTACAAACGGGACTTTAAACTTAGCCAGTTTACTCGTTGCACCAATGATCGGGTATAGCTTGTCCAAGAATAAAGGGTTCAAAAATCCGCTGGCAGCTGCAGCTATCTCTATAGGATCACTGATCATTATGATGCCGATTTCAATCCCTATGACAGCAGTTGAAAGTGGAGAATCCATGCTCGTATCAGGAGGACTGACTTACGGAAATCTTGGTACAAGTGGAATGTTTTCTGGAATTATTATTGGGTTGCTGGCAACAGAGATATTCGTAAGAATCTCAGGAGTGAAAAGATTACAGATCAATCTTGGAGAGGGTGTTCCACCTGCAGTTAGTAAGTCTTTTACAGTTATGCTGCCTACCATGATTACATTAAGCTTATTTGGAATCATATCAGCTATATTACTTACTATATTTGATACTAACCTTATAGACCTGATCACTACACTGATTCAGGAACCGTTGAGAGCTATTAATACCAGTCTGATTGGAACAGTAATTATCTATAGTTTTTCAAATTTTCTGTTTACAATAGGGATTCATCAAACAGTAGTAAATGGAGCAATACTAGACCCATTGACCCTGCAAAATATGAATGAAAATATGCTTGCATTTAATGGAGGAGAAGAAGCTCCTAATATTATAACAAACTCATTCGTCTCGTCATTTGGAATGATTGGCGGAACGGGCTCAACAATAGCTTTGATGCTTGCGATATTTCTGTTTGCTAAATTAAAATCTTCAAAAGATGTAGCAAGTATTTCTTTTGCTCCAGGAGTATTCAACATTAATGAGCCTATTATTTTTGGATATCCAATCGTCTTTAACTTACCTATGATGATTCCTTTTGTCCTTTTACCTGCACTAGGAATTATATTTGCTTATTTCTGTACAGCATTAGGATTTATTAATCGATCGGTTATCATGGTTCCTTGGACTACACCACCCTTGATGAATGCCTATCTTACTACTGCAGGAGACTGGCGTGCAGTAATTGTCCAATTAATTATTATAGTGTTCGGTGTATTCTTGTACCTACCATTTATTAAAGTTAGCGAACGAGTATCGAAAGCACAAGCAGATGCTGAAGAAGTTTGAAAGAAAGTTTAAATTGATGTGCAACATAAAAGCATAGCATTTAAACCAAATCTAAATTTCAGCCATCAAGTTGCAGGCTTGGTGGCTGATTATGTTTATAAGAAAGTAAGATATTGAATAATTCAGGAGGATAAAATGAAGTTAAGTTTTAGATGGTTTGGGAACGATGATCTGGTTACGCTAGAAAATATCAGACAAATTCCCAATATGAATGGGATTGTAAGTGCTATATACTCTATACCGGTGGGAGAAGTATGGCCTGTTGAACAAATTAAAGAAATGAAACAAAAAATCGAAAACAATGGGTTAAATCTTGGTGTGATTGAAAGTGTCCCTGTACATGAAGATATTAAATTAGGCAACTCTAACAGGGATCAGTGGATTGAAAACTATAAGCAGACAATACTGAATTTATCTGAATGTGGGATACAAACAATTTGTTATAACTTTATGCCTGTCTTTGACTGGACAAGAACAACGCTTCATCATCTCAACAGTGATGGCTCAACTTCCTTAGCATTGAGTACAGAAGAATTGAAAAAATTAGATCCATTAGATGAATCTCTTTCATTGCCGGGATGGGATGAATCTTATGATAAGGATAAATTAAAAGACATCTTAAAGCAGTATAGTACAGTGGATGAAGAAAAACTCTGGGAAAATCTAACGTATTTCCTTGAAGCGATTATTCCAGTTGCAGAAAAAGCACAAGTCAATATGGCGATTCATCCAGATGATCCTCCTTATTCAATTTTTGGATTACCTAGAATCATTAAAGACAAAGAATCTTACGCAAGGTTATTTCAACTATCCAGTAGTTCAGCAAATGGCATCACCTTCTGTACTGGATCTTTAGGGGCAAATCCTTACAATAACTTGTATGAAATGCTTGACGAATATCTTTCATTAGGAAAAGTACACTTTATGCATGTCAGAAATATTTTACTGCATAAGGACAAAAGTTTTGAAGAAACAGCGCATGTTTCAAATTATGGTTCAATTGATATGGTTAGAATTCTTTCGCTATTGAAAAAGCATCAATATACTGGATATCTAAGACCGGATCATGGGCGGATGATTTTCAAAGAATCCGGTAGACCAGGATATGGTTTATATGATCGCGCATTAGGAGCAAGTTACTTGAATGGAATATGGGAGACGTTAAGTTAAAGAAAGTACTGTTAAATTTGATATTAGTTTTCATTTTTTATAGTTAAACTTCCCGATTACAATTATGTGCGAATTGAGAGTACTGTTTGTAAGGAATAGACAATATAAAATCTCCCTACTTTGAATATAGAAGTAGGGAGATTTTATGTTTAATTTTGATGTTTTTCTAAGAAATCCATTACTTTTTTATATCTTGAATTGTCAAATTAAGTGCAACGCTACACCAAAAAATACTTCATAGGGCGTTTTCCAGTTTAAACACTTCCTTGGGCGTAAGTTGAGTTTACGAACATATTGATCTACAACCTGATCAGTGACCGTATCCATCTCTTTTGTTTTCGGTAAATACTCTCTTAATAGGCCGTTAGTGTTTTCGTTCGTCCCTCGTTGCCATGGAGCATGTGGGTCAGGAAAGTAGAATGGGACGTTATTAAGAGCTTTAGTGATTTCCCAATGTCTTGAGAACTCCTTACCGCGATCTGGAGTAATTGATTTTACTTGATTAGATTCAATAGAAGAGAATAA
>NZ_FOSJ01000064.1 GCF_900114235.1 Marinilactibacillus piezotolerans
AAGGGAGTCACGCTGTGTAACGAGTTATTTGCGTTGGATAAGTCCCTCAAGGACTTATCTGTTAGCGAACGGTATGATCAGCGCTTAGAACTAGTGAAGCCAAAGCTTGAGGCGTTTTTTGACTGGTGTGAATCCCTAACTGCGCATGGCAAACTTGGCACAGCGATCAACTATGCGCTGAATCAGAAAGAGCGAATGATGAACGTTCTGAAGGACGGCCGTCTCGTGCTATCCAACAATCTAGCCGAACGTGGCATCAAGTCACTCGTTATGGGCAGAAAGAACTGGCTGTTTTCAAAATCTTTTGAGGGTGCTCATGCCGTTGCGACTATTTTGAGTCTCGTCGAGACGGCCAAATCCAACGGATTACATCCACGAAAATATCTGGACTACCTCTTAACTTATCTTCCAAATCGACAAAATACACCTTTGGAGGCTTATTTGCCATGGAATCCAAAGGTGCAGATGGAATGTCGCTAGACATTCAGTATATTATACTCTTCGGACATTTCTTATTATAGAGGTGTCCGATTTTTATTTGTAGGTACTCAGCTATTCATCGCTTACTTTGTAGTGGTTATTAGTTGGGCTTGGTTATCGTAATAGTTATTCGTTTGACTTATCTTTAAATTAATTAAATTCAATAAAAAAACCGTAGACAACTCTAATTTGTCTACGGTTTTGATACGATATCTAATTATCAACAATCCTAATAATCAAAAACTTACTATATAGCTATGCAAAATATGATTCGTTAAATTTTACTGATTTCTTTTCAGTATCTATAGTGACTTCGATCCCATATGGCAAAAGACAACGGGGACAAGCATGTCCAAAAGGTAAATTATATAAGACCGGTAATGTCTCATCGTTAATAACCTCTTTGTAAATACTTTTATATTCTTCATAATATATATTATTTTGTGGTTTACCAATTAGTACACCATTCACCCTTGAAAATACACCATAATCTTTTAAAGTCATTAACATACTTCTTAGATCTTCAGGTATCGGACGCTCTTCACTTGTTTCTAAAAAAAGAATTTTCTCGTTCCATTCTTCTTTCCAAGGGAAAATTTTATACTTTTCTATTATTTCCGGTTCATCTTCATAACGAGCGCCTGTTAAAGAATCACATAAACTTTCCAGACAGCCGCCCAATAACCTACCGCTGGTTTTCCTTTTTCCAGATAATACTTCGATCCCGTTTTCTTCAAAATGTCGCTTACGTTCAGTTCCTATAGCTTTAGAAGAAAAGTCGGTTCTTTCTTCATACCACCATTCAGTTGAAGGGATTTCTGTTAATTCATGATCCTCAAAATAACCTTCTAGAGAACGTTTCGTATAAGGTAAAAGCTCCTCTGCTAATTCAGCAATATCACTTAAAAAATTTGGACCATAAAAAGATTCCATTCCTAATCGATGGAACATTAAATGATTGATTGTTGTATCTGAAAAGCCTGTGAAAATTTTAGGAAAGTTATGTACTGCATGAATAAATTCCTCGTCTTCCATCAAGTATGGCAGCAAACGATAAGTATCGTCCCCACCAATAGCACATATTATTCCTTTTATGGACGGATCCATAAATGCTTCTTTCAAATCTTCTGCCCGCCATTCAGGATGTTTTTCCAAACTATCCACCCCTTTTAAGGCATTAGGCATAATAATCGGTATTAGACCTAAAGCTTTTAATCTTTTCTTTCCTATTTCTAGCTGATGCGCTGCAAATGACTCTCCTAAAACACCACTTGATAAACTAACAACAGCTACTTTATACCCTTTTTTCAGACCCTTTGGCTTAATCAATATGTCCATCTCCTGTTTTGACTTTCCCTTTTAAAATATCTATCGCAAAAAATATTTATGATAAATAGAATAACACAATCATGATACTCACAAAAGACAGTAAAGCAGCTATTGGAACTGATAATTTAAATATAAGCTTTTGTGTTTTATGGCGAAACATCCCCATACTTACCCAAGCGCCTATTCCTCCAAATAAAAAAGAACAGATGAGCAGTTGTTTTTCTGAAATTCTATATTTATGTTTTATAGCTCTTTGTTTGTCAATGTAAAATAAGGTAAAAGTATACAGATTCATCATTAATATCGTACTTAATAAAATGATCTGGATACTTGAAAGTGATTGATTCATAAAACCCTCCATAATTTTCAAATTAAAATCCTCGCTGTTTTTAGTAGTCTCCTATATTTTCTTTGAAAAGTATACCATATTCAATTTAACTAATTCCGTTTAGCGAGAGATGAATCATTATTATAAAGAAACATTAATGAAATTCAGTTAATCATTTAACATATTCCATGTATAACATTGAATGATTCGTGAAACCCTCGTATACTTTATTTATAAGTTAAAAGGAGAATGCTTTTGAAAACTAAAGAATTAACATTCAGATTTGCAACAAAAGAAGACATTCCGCTGATTATGAAGTTTATCAAAGATTTGGCTATCTATGAAAAAATGCTGGATGAAGTTGTCGCAACCGAAGCATTGCTTGAGGAATGGCTGTTTGACAAAAAAAGAGCTGAAGTCATTTTAGCGGTGGTAGAAGGTAAAGAAATCGGCTTTGCTCTATTCTTTCATAATTTTTCAACATTTTTAGGTCGCTCTGGAATTTATCTGGAAGATTTATATGTAGATCCAGCCTTTCGAGGATACGGATATGGTAAAAGTATCTTAAAGTATTTAGCAAAAATCGCTGTTGAAAGAAAATGTGGCAGGTTAGAATGGGTTTGTCTGAACTGGAATAAACCTAGTATTGATTTTTATTTATCACTAGGAGCAAAACCCATGGATGACTGGACTATTTACCGCATTTCCGGTACTACATTAAATGAACTCGCAGATTGACATGGAACTTGAAAAACAGATAAACGCAGCTCATTACTATAACTGCGTTTATTTATATTGCATACTTTAAATTCAGTGCTTACTATGAAATTTAAAATCATTATCAATTAATAGAACGCTGGCTTATCAGGAAAAGAAAGGTTGAATAAGTATGAACTCCAGACAAATCCAATTAGTGATAAGTGATATCGATGGAACTATTTTAAACGATCATCACTTAGTTGATGATCAATTAAAAGATATTCTACCAGTATTGCACCAAAAAGCTATTCCTTTTATTTTAGCTTCTGCTCGTTCACCAAAAGGTATGATTCCTATTACAGAAGAACTTAATATAACTGATAATCCGATCATCTGCTATAATGGAGCACTAGTTTTAAAAAAACAAAAATCCGGGCATTATACTTCTCTATTTAGTCATGAATTAGATAGAGAAGAGGTCCGACTAATAGTTGATATTATTAAAAGTGAATTCCCTGAGGTCGCTATAAATCTATATTCTGGCAGTGAGTGGTACGTAGCTAAAAATGATAAATGGACAAAGATAGAAGCTGATATTACGAAAGAGCATCCTATCGTAAAGAACATTCAACAATTATTATTGAATGTTGCTTTACCTATTCATAAGCTGCTACTAATTGGTGAATCTGAAGAAATCAAACAACTTCTTGAATATTGTACTAATTTACGTTTACCAAATAGCTCATTTTATTTATCAAAAGATAATTATTTAGAAATCACTCATCGTGATGTATCTAAAGATAAAGCATTAGTAGAGCTATCGAAGTACTATGATGTCCCTTTAGAAAACACAATGGCTATAGGAGATAATTTTAATGATATTCCTATGCTTTCTTTAGCAGGGCTTGGAATCGTAATGGACAATGCTCCTGAAGAGGTAAAGAAAAGTACAAATTTAAAAACAACTGACAATAATAATAATGGGGTTTCAAAAGCTATAAGAAAATTTATTATAGATACTTAAAATAGTTGTCCAAAATTCAAGGTCCCTATAATTTTTACTAATAAATTCTTTTTTATTAGTAAATTAATTCTATAAGATTAGTTTTTTGATTATATTAGAACTTGGTTGAATCAAATTATTTTCATTAGTCTTTTATGAGGTCAGGAGACCTTTTATAACTCCCTGTTGCATGATTAATCTTTCAAATGTTACACAAAAAGCCGATCAAGCTATATACTTGATCGGCTTTTTGCTTATCTAACTATCTACATTTCTACGATTTGAATCGTTCTATTTGCTGAACAAGCTTTTTACTTGATACTTGTAAATCTTCAACAGATGAAGTGATAGTTTCAAGAGCGATTAGCTGTTCACTCGCAGAAGCACTCACTTCTTCTGAAGCAGCTGCACTTTCTTCCATTACTACCGCAATTTCTGCAATAGCAGAAACAACTTTTTCTTTATTTTTCTCAATTCCATTGATATGGTCAGTCATTTGAGAAACGAGTGTACTCATCTCTTGATTGCGTGCCGCAATGTCATCAAATGAAGAGACAGTCTTTTCTGTAATTTCGTATTGTTCTGTAGAAAGTTTTCTTGCACTAGCCATTTCTGAAGATGCGTTCAAGACTTTTGCTTGAATCTCTTCCATAGATCCTCGGATATTTTGAGTAGCCTTTGCTGTTTCTTCTGCCAGTTTACGAACTTCTTCTGCAACGACTGCAAAACCTTTGCCATGTTCTCCAGCTCGAGCAGCTTCAATAGAAGCGTTCAGGGCTAGTAAATTAGTCTGTTCTGAAATAGAAGCAATCGTGCCGACTACTGAAGAAATATCAACCATTCGTTCTGATAATTCTTGAACAACGTCTTCTACACGTCCAATCATTCCATCAGTTTGTTCTGCTTTAACTTGCAGAACAGCAGTCTGTTCGCTACCATTTTTATTTGTCTCATCTACTTTTTGAGACTGCTGATTCAACGATTTTGAAATTACAGACAAAGCAGTTAATTTTTCTGAAAGATCGGTTGTTTTCTGCGAAGATTCTTCTGCAGAGGCTGCAGCAGTCGTTGTTCCTTCTGCAATGTCTTGAATAGCACGATTAATTTGTTCGCTAGATGCCATCGTTTCTTCCGATACCGCACTCAATTGTGAAACTGCATCAGATGAGGTATGAACGGACTGCCGAACTGAAGCTACAAGTTTTCGTAAATTTTTAACCATTATATTAAAGCTGGTTGTAAGTTCTCCAGTTTCATCATTTGTACTTACAGATAGTTGACGAGACAGATCTCCCTCTGCCACCTGTTTCACTTCTTCATTAAGTGCACGGATTGGTTTAGTAATGCGACTGGCAAGAAAAAACATTCCCACCGCAGAAAGAAGGACAAGAACGCCTGCAATAATAACCACATTTCTCAGTAGCGCATTTACTCCTGCATAGACTTCTGATTCTGGAAGCACCAAACCAAGTGTCCAGCCATTCTGTTCAAGAGTAGTATGCGAGACAACGGCATCTCCATCCGGAAATGATACACGCTCAGATCCAGTATTTGCAAAAGTACCAGCAATTTCTTCCAGTACAGGATCATCCTCTATTGAAGCAGCATTTGGATGTGCAAGGAAGTTCCCTGCTTCGTCCATCAAAAATGCCCAGCCATTTTCTCCAACCTCAAGGTTCTCTGCCATTTGTTGAATTTGTTGTGCATCCATATCGCTAGATATGACTCCTTGAAGCGTACCATCTGGTCGATAAAAAGGCGTACCGGCAGTTACGAGCGTTTTATTTAAAGTCTCATCAAAATACGGCACAGTCCATGCAGTAGCTCCTTTTTCTACTCCTGCTGTGTACCACTCTTGTGAAGGATAATCATATTCTTCTGTTTCATATTCTTGAGTAAACACAACATTCTCTTCATCTTCATAGGTATATGGTCCAAAGTACTCAACATTCTCATCATATGCGAAAGGCTCGTACCAGACACCAATTCCATAAGTTGCTTCATTCAACGCTACAAGACGTTCTTGTAACGCTGCATAAGCCTCTGCATTTAATTCAGTGCCTTCTTCTCCAACAACTTCAGCAAGTGCCTCTCCAACACGCTGATGTTCTGAAAGTTGCTTTTCCATTTCTCCGGCAGTTTCTCCAGCCTGTCGGGCAAGTCTTTCCTCAATTTGTTTTTCTATTTCTCCTTTAGCAAAGCTATAGCTTACTCCAGTAATCATGAGTACTACCATAATCATGACCGGAATAAAACTAAGGATTTTGGCACGAATTGAAAATTTCATAACCTTCTCCCCCTCCTATTTGTTACTATTTATATATCGTAAAAATAAGAAGAAAATTAAGGAATCAAGAGATTTTCCAAATATACATAGAATAATTCTTACACTTTTCTGACATAAATATTTTAAGTAATTCAAAGTCCCTAAAGAAAATTATCTTTTTGACATTATTTTCCTTTTTCCATCTATTAATGGTGATTTTTACATTACTTGTTTATCAGACTTTTAAACTATTTAAAAACTATCGACTGTGTCCTCTTCACTATTTCATCAAATGATTGCGCTTCGTAATCAGGTATTATACCTGAATCATTTTTCAGTCTGAATGGATTGAACCAGATATTTCTGATTCCAGAGTTAATCGCTCCTTGAATATCCGAATGTAGGGAATCTCCAATCATTAGTGTATTTTGTGGTTGCATTCCTTTATTCCGATCCATCAGAATATCAAAAAATTTCCGATGAGGTTTGGCATATCCAATTTCGTCTGAAATAACGATATCTTCGAAAAGCATCTCTAATCCGGTACCTTTTAATCGATTTCTTTGGGTGGATGATTTCCCATTGGTTCCAGCAATGACTTGAAAGTTTTGCTTTTTCAAATGCAGCAGCATCTCTTTTGCTCCCTTTAAAACAAAGAAATTCTCATCAAGATAGCTCCGATATTCCATTTCGAGGAGCTTACCATCTGCTTCAACCCCAAATTCTTGATAAGTTTTTGAAAAACGAGTATCTAATAATTCTTTTGCTGAAGCACCCTGTTCAATTTGCCTCCAGATTGCGTTATTTACCTGTTTAAAAGTCGGCAGCCACTGGTCAAAATGAACATCTTGTATCACATGATTCTTAAAAACTTTATTCAATCCGTCCTTTTCACCCTTTTTAAAGTCCAAAATCGTATCGTCTAAATCAAAAATCAAATAACCTTTATAACTCATTTTAAATCCTCCATCAAATTTTCTATAATTCTATTTTAACGGAAAATACTCATTAGTCTATGAACTATCTCAGTTTATTGATAAATGATATAATGAACAGTAGAAAAACAGATTTTGATAAGGAGATTTTCATGACTATTCCTACTATAACCTTAATGGATGCCTATATGATAGAAACGCTTTTTTCAAAGGGTATTAAAAAAGAAGATTTTCTTCATACAATGAACGAGAAAAATCTAGATAAATATGTACATTTTGATGATTCTTTTGACTATTCAGAACTAAGTACTTCTGTGCAAGGGAAAGAATCATTATTTGAAGAAGCTATTAAAAAAAATCAGTATGCTATAAGTTACTTAACAATCGGAGGGTTGAAAAATCTTCTTAAAATCAAATATGAATTTGTAGAAGAAGAAGATTACCTTCTCTATGATCAGAAATTAGAAAATTTAACTGTGAATCAAAAGCAGCTAAAAGAAATCAAAGCATTAGTCAGTTCAGCATGGAGAGTTATAGAAACTGATGAAAAATCTAATCATTCAGTTACTATTTCTATTTTACATGTGAGCATTCTTTAAAGAATGCATCATGCTTATTGAATACTAGATCAACAAACAGGTGCAGCTTTTTAATATTTTTTATACTCCATTTCCAACAATGTAGAATACTCAATTCTACATTGTTTTTATTTTCCTCATCTATCTGACTTATAAACTAGTATTTATAGTTAAGCTATATAAAAATCCAGACCACTTTCTTTATTAAAACTATACTTAATTATCTAAAGTTTTCCTTGAAAATAAATTATTTTATACTCTCAAAACAAACTATACCAATTACTTATTTTGTTCGTTGTTTCCTCTGTTTACTCTCTCACCAAGGCATGGTATCTTCATACCTGTAATTTCATTAATGATGTTTATAATAAGAAATCAAGGAGTGTAGAAGAAATGCATACACGAATAGAATCTGATTCAATTGGTCCTTTATCCATTCCAAGCAATGCATACTATGGTGTTCAGACATTACGAGCGAAACATAACTTTTCAATCTCTGGAGAAAAACTGCATCTTTCCCTTATAAAAAATTTGGCTGTAATCAAAAAAGCTGCAGCAATAACAAACTTCCAAGAACAAAATATATCTGCTGATATTGCTGAGGCAATTTGCAAAGCAAGTGATGAGATTATTTCAGGTAAATTCCAAGAAGAGTTTATTGTAGATGCCATTCAGGGTGGCGCTGGAACTTCTGCAAATATGAATATCAATGAAGTACTAGCTCATCGCGCTAGTGAAATACTTGGAGGTACAAAAGATACCTATGATCTTGTTCACCCTAATGACCATGTCAACTGTTCACAGTCGACAAATGACGTTTTTCCGACGGCAGGAAAATTAACGGTTCTAGAACTAATGCCGCATCTAATCAACAATCTCTCCTACTTAGAAAATTTACTCGCTCAAAAAGCGGATGAGTTTTCAGATGTAATCAAAATGGGAAGAACCCAATTGCAGGATGCCGTTCCAACAACATTAGGCCGCTCTTTCAAAGCCTATCAATCTGCTGTATGCAGAGGTATTCATCATTTGTTAACCGTAACGGATGAAATGCATACCCTTAACATTGGAGGGACAGCTATCGGGAATGGACTGAATACTTCTCCAGGTTATTCTGCAACCATCGTTCAAAACTTAGCAAATGAATTGAAATTACCGTTAAAACAGGCAAACGATTTATACGATGCTACTCAAAACGCTGATAGTTTTGTCCAGGTATCAGGCGCTGTAAAAACTGTCGCAGTTATACTTTCAAAAATGAGTAATGATCTAAGGCTAATGTCCAGTGGTCCAAAGACTGGATTCAGTGAAATCAACTTACCTGATAAGCAAAATGGCTCATCCATTATGCCCGGCAAAGTCAATCCTGTTATTCCAGAAGTTGTCTCACAAGTAGCCTTTCAAATTATCGGAAATGATGTAACAATCACAATGGCAGCCGAATCCGGTCAATTGGAACTGAATCCTTTTGAGCCAATTATCTTTCGTAATTTGTTTAGTTCTATTGAACTTTTAACGAATGCTGCGTTAACGCTGGCCGATAACTGTATCGCTGGTATTACAGCCAATAGAGAGCATTGTCTTGAACAAGTGGAACGAAGTGCAGGAATCGCCACTGCTCTCTGCCCATTCATCGGATACAAAAGAGCAAGTGAAGTCGCAAAAGAATCTTTAAAAACTGAAATATCTATTCGAACAATTCTTTTAGAAAAGGATTGGTTAAGTAAAGAAAAAATCGACGAGATCATAGATTTGAAAAAACTTGCGGAAGGAATAACCCCTTCAATTAATCACCTGCATTCTATTTTAACTTGAAAAATCGACCTATACCAAAATTGAATTATTAAAAAAATCAGATTTTATGTAGTGCTAAAAAATAGTACAAATCTATCTGAGAAGGTATCTATGATGTTCATAAATTTGATCTTTCAAATACTCTGTAAAAAGAATATAATTTAAAACTGTCAAAAAATAATCAAAATTTTTGTTGACAGTGTATTACTTCTCTTGCTATAGTAATGACCAACAGGAAACATTAAATATAAATGCGTGAAAGATAAGTACATTTTGGAAGTCTTCATAGAGAGCCCAGTCTGGTGAAAAAGGGTAAGATGAAAAATCTGGAAAATGGTCTTTTAAAACTTGAAAATGATTTAACTTTCTAAGTTAACGTGGAATGAACGAGTTCTCTGGAATAAGTTCATTACGGCTGCACCCGTTACAGTGCCACAGTATTAAACACAATGATGGTGTCGTACTGTTTGAGGCAATGAGAAGCAATTCCGTTGTAAATCAAGGTGGTAACACGAATTTGACTATTTCGTCCTTGAAGGAGATTCGCAAAAAGCGAATTTCTTTCAAGGACTTTTTTTATATCTTGAATATACACTTTAAGTGCAACACTTAATCCTTAAAAAAGACCCCTAGCTAAATTCCAGTTAAAATAGGGTTGTCCACACTATTTGAAAGGAAGATAGCTATGAGCCACTATAACCATCTTACAATATTTGAACGAGAAAAACTATTTTTAATGTTCAACCAAGGTCATTCTATTCGCACTATTGCCGCTGCCGTCGACCGAAGTCCGTCAACGATCTCTAGAGAACTGAAACGTAATTTTAAGAAGGGGACTTATTCTCCTATCATTGCTCAGACGTTATATTCTTACAGAAAGCAAAACTGTGGGCGAAAGTTGATTTTGTCTAATCCCAAGGTTTGGAAA
>NZ_FOSJ01000124.1 GCF_900114235.1 Marinilactibacillus piezotolerans
AAAAAAGGAGGTGACACTACCGTTAACAGATGAGATGACAGATAAATGGCTCGAAGAGTTTTTGTATCCTGAAAAGACGATGGAAGGATCAGGTTACCGACCGATTGACTTTGAATACATTCACAAAGAGTTGGGAAAGAAGAATGTCACTTTAACACTGCTTCATCATGAATATGAAGTGCAGTGTCGAGCAGAAAACGCTATTCCTTATGCCTATCGCAGTTTCATTCGTCATTATAGAAAATATGCAGAAAAACATAAGGCAACGATGCGAATTAAACGAAAGCCAGGAGAAATTTTAGAAGTCGACTGGGCTGGATCTACCGGTACTTTAATTGACCGAGATACTGGTGAGAAGGTGAAAGTCTATGTATTCGTAGCGACATTTCCTAGTAGTCAATTGTCCTACGTTGAAGGTTTTTTATCAATGAACTTAACGTCGTGGATCACAGCCCATAGACATGCTTACGACTATTTTGGTGGTGTGAGTGAAGTTCTAGTCCCTGACAACTTAAAAACAGGGGTTCAGGAAAATACGCGAAAGCAATTAGTACTAAATCCTACTTATAAAGATATGGCGAATCATTACGGCACATTCGTGATGCCAGCTCGAGTAAAATATCCAAAGGATAAAGCGTCAGTAGAAGGGTCTGTACGCACAATCTCGACTTGGATTATCGCTGCCATGAGGCACACTCAATGCTTCACTTTAAAGGAATGGAATGACGTTGCCAAAGAAAAATTAGAAGAGTTCAATCATCGTGATTTTACGAAGCGTGAAGGTTCCAGATGGTCAGCATTTTTAGAAGAAGAGAAATCGTACCTTTCTCCTCTTCCGCCAACACCTTATCAGATGTCTGAATGGTTAACCGCCAAAGTTCAACCAGACTATCATATCTCTGTTAAAAGTCAGTTTTATTCTGTTCCTTATGAATATATCAGTCAACAGGTAGATGTGAGAGTTACAGATCATCTTATTGAAGTATTCTACAATCATATGAGAATCGCTTCTCATTCACGATTATATGGGAAATATGGCAGGCAGTCCACTAACCGAGATCATATGCCAGA
>NZ_FOSJ01000101.1 GCF_900114235.1 Marinilactibacillus piezotolerans
CAACCATACTTATATTTTTCTATATAAGTATACAAAAATAGACCATATAGAGGGCACTTTTTTTAGTGTCCATTCTATAGGGTCCATTTTATATTTATCGAGGTCATTTTTTATCGCCACCTACTAAAAGTTTTTCCATTACAATACTAGTTGCCAAGTGACAAGTCCGTTGTTCGGATTCTTCAGTTCTTGAAGCAGTATGAGGTGTCAAAATAAATTGATCTAACTTTAGTAATTCTATATTTTCTACTGGAGGCTCCTGGCTAAATACGTCAAACATAGCAGAACGAATTATACCGTTCTTTAACGCATTTAATAGGGCTTCTTCATTAACGACTCCACCTCGTGCACTATTGACTAAACAGGCAGTAGATTTCATTTTTTTAAGCTCGTAACCTGAAATTAAATTTTTAGTAGAAGAATTTAGCGGAACATGTAAGGAAAGATAGTCACTATCTTGAAGAATTTCATCATAGGATACTTCTTTAACCTTACTTTCTTCTTTAATTTTTTTATCAATTTCTATCACATCATATACAAGTACTTCCATACCTAATCCACTGACTTGCTTTGCAAGGCGTTGACCAATTGCTCCAAATCCTATTATTCCCAATGTTTTCCCTTTTAATTCTCTTCCCGTCTCTTTTATCCAGTTTCCTTCCTTTACTTGTTTAGCTGAAGAAAAAAGATTTTTTGCATCCATGAACATTAATGAAAGAACATGTTCCGCAACTGCATTTGTATTTGTGCCAAGTGTTTTTCCTATAAAAATATTTTTTTCAGCAGCATATTCAAGATCAATATTGTCGGTTCCTACCCCAAACTTACAAATCACTTTTAGATTTGGACATGCATCTAAAAAGTCTTTATCTATTGTATCCACTCCAACAATTAGTCCATCTGCATCTTTTGATTTCTCTAGTAACACGTCAGCTGAATAAGGCAAACCTGTCTGATTGAAATCCACATCAATCCCATTTGCATCAAACTGTTTTAAAGCTTTTTCTCCATAATTTGCAAAACCTCTCGGAGTAATAACAACTTTCATCTAATCAATTTCCTCCTTTTGTGTTTTTGTAACTAAATAACACCAATTAATGTGAGTAGAATTGCAAACACCATTACAAATAGAATAATCTGCAAGTATTTAGGTCCTTTTTTTATAATGAAGTAATAAATACCCATTACTAAGGCAAATGGCAATAAATTAGGAATCATATTGTCTATTAGTTCTTGCACCTGTATGGTTTCTGCTTCACTGGAATAACTTAAAATCGTTTCAAATTTAACGTAAGCAGCTGACAAACATCCAATCATAAATAAGCCAACAATACTTGCAATATCGATAACCTTTTTAATTGCTCCAGATTGAAGGATCGACAGAACTGAGTTTTTACCAAGGTTATATCCTCTATTAAATAGGAACCAAGAAAATCCATAAGCCCAAGCCATATAAATAAGTGAAGGGACAAAAGCAGCAACAATTGAGCCATTCAATGCCATTGGAACAAAAATAGCCAGTGGAATGGTCATTACAATTCCTTGATCCACACTATCTCCAATGCCGGCTAAAGGCCCCATCAAACCAATTTTTAATGACTCCATCATTTCTTCACTAACGTCTTTATTCCCACTTGCTCGCTGTTCTTCCAAGGATATGATTATTCCATGAATTACACTTCCCCAGTCCGCATTAGTGTTAAACATACGAGCATGACGTCTCATGGCTTGCTGTAATTCTTCTGGTTGATCTTTGTACACTTTTCTCAAGATTTTATTGATAGAATAACAAAATCCCAATGCCTGCATGCGATCGAAACTCACCGGTACCTCTACCACTAGACACCATCTCAACCAAGCAATAAATAAATCAAATTTCGTTATTTTTTTCGAATCAGTTTGTACTTCTGCCTTTGATCTCAAGCGATTCCCTCCTCATCTGAATGTTGCTTAAATAAAGAGACTATCATTGCTAGTGATAATGCAAAAACTGCTCCTGTCAGCATAGAGAAACCTGCTATTGAATAAGCAAAGAACCCTAGAACAAAAAATGGTAAATAATGTCGTTTCCCCATAACCACTAACGTTAAACCAAATCCTAATGCTGGTAGCATAGCCCCTGCATTAGACAGACCATTCATGATCCATTCTGGTATAAAATCAATAAAAGCCTGTACGACATTTGCTCCAAAAAGTGTTGCTATAAATACTGGTGTAAAATATAAAACACCATTCGTTAACCATGGTAGTAAAAAGGTATATAAAGAAACTTTGTCGTATTTTTCTTGTTCAATCATTGTATCGGAACGACTATTGAAAAAAGTATTAATCGTTCTTCGGACATTATTGATCAGTTGATTATTACGCGCTTATAGACCCGCCTATTCGCAAGAATGAGTCTCTCAATATCCATTACAAGTCCACTTGTTCGTGCTTAGAGTCCACTAAA
>NZ_FOSJ01000029.1 GCF_900114235.1 Marinilactibacillus piezotolerans
CCATTAACTATGAGTACGAAGAACAAAAACTAAATATTAGAGAAAAGCTTTCGTCAGAAGAAGGGACTCAATTTTATGGTAAACGTAAAATTGATGTAGAACCAACTTTCGGACAGGTGAAGGCCAATTTGAGGTTCACTCGATTTTCAGTTCGTGGAAAATCGAATGTAGAAAATGAAACGAATCTGATCTTCATGGCTAATAACCTACGAAAATATAATAAAAGAAAGAAAAAATAGAATCATTCAGTAAGTAGAACCCCTGAGAGAATTGTATTCTACAATTTTCTCAGGGGTTCTCTATATTTAAAGACTTTCAGAGACTTTTGTCCCAGCCTCGTTTTTTTAGAGATTATTACTTATAGAAGAAACAGGAAAAGATTTTTCGAAACTGGAATTTATTATTAAAGGTTTGGGTTGGCACTCAGTAAAAAAGATGCAATGATTTTCAGCATAGCTTGAATAAATATTTCTTTTTTATGTCTAAATCCTAAATGATTTATAAGAAGCAGGCAGCTAGCTATCTTTGCTATATTTTCTTTGTGTACTGGGTGAAATTATAAGGTGGAGTGATTGCCGATTTTTACTTTTTTAATAGTATTTAAAATTCCATCAATTCCCATGAAATCGTATCTCCATCTTCAAGAATGAATTCTTCTGCTGGCTCAGTTACCATTTCATCATTAGCCTCAAAGACCCAAAACTCATTATTGTCAACACTTTGTTCAATGCCTTCAATAGCTTCAACAAAACCATCACCCGAAACTGTAAGCTCATAATTCTCTTCCATAGCATCCATCAAGGTCGTATCTGCCGAAACAGATAGCGAGTCATTTGCCAATTCTTCTTCGTTCGCATAAATTTGGACTGTTACTTCAGTGGCTTTTTCAGAATTAGAATTTGGGACGTTGTTTCGCCCTATAATCCATAAAATAAATGCAAGAGCTATGAGTGCTGTTGCAGTAGACAGTAAGATAGTTGTTTTCTTTTTCATAAAAATACTCCTTTATTTTTCAACACATATTTAAATTGATTTTGAATCAGAACGATTAAATATGTGTATTACTATTTGGATATAAAAGTGCAGAGAAACTAATATTTCCCTTAGCATATATAAAATTTACAAGCAGTCCTGATAAATAGCACAGAATAAAAATATTCCAAACGAAGAACGGAGTCTAAACAAGATAAACCACTAGTCCATATAATAGATCTAAGAATCTAGCATAAATTTACAAGACAAAAGTGCGAATACAATTCAAGTTTTATTTTCTCTATCCTTCTTACCCTGCTGCTTTTTTATCTGATTGGACAAACGCCTGATGAGCAAGCTTCCATATTATCCAAATCAGCATTTGTTTCATTACGCTCAAACTGATGGAGCAGGGTTGTATCAAAAGGTTTCATAGATGATTTGAGCTGTTCGTATTCTTTCTCTGTACAGGCTTCATAAGGAGCCAAAGTATAAGTTCCGCCGTCGTGGCTTAGGAATGAGACGCCGACAAATTTATCCCAGCCATCCCAAACACGCTTTTCTGCCTGAGCCCATTCACCGGGTTTAACGTCAATTGTATTGGAGGCATTGTGCTCCACGTATTCTTTCTGGAATCGGAAGTAGGTATCAAACTGTTCGTCGACCGTCGTATCTTCTTTTGTACGCTTTGAGCCACTAGCGATAGGGAAATCTATTACTACAGTTCTTGCTTGCGCAATAACATGCTCTTTAGCCAATTCGTTTTGATCATAAATATTTGCTGTACCGATTTCTGCATGAATTTTCCAACCAAGTTCTTTAGCGACTTTAACAAGTGGGTCAGTAGCGGTGATGCGGATACGACGGATATAATACGGACTGTGGCTCATATGAACACCAGGAGAGACGCCACCAGCAACTTGTGATAACGTTCCTTCAGGTTTAACAGTTGTCGCTAGTAAGGGAGCATTGACACGCAAAGCTTTGGCGTATTCATCTGCTGCATTTCGAGAAGCATCACGCAGAATGTTCATCCATTTGACTTCGTCTTCTTCAGTAGCGTTAACGAGCGCAAGCGCATCTTTCCAGCCAGTTACAGATGTACCGATGAGTCGATCACGTTGTTGTATGTCATTCCATGAATCGATTTCCAAAGGAGTTAAAGTCATACGCAGGCCAATGCGAGCAGAGAGCTCTTGAGCGCGCTTTAAATTGTCCAAGTCGAGACGGTAGGTTCCGTCTTCATTTTCTTGTACAAAAGCTTTGACATTGATTGTGGTCAAGTTACATACCCCTTTAGAATCCAAAATGATTTCGCCGCAAGGATTGACGCCTTCAGCATTAGGGCGACGACGACGAGCTTCTTCCATATTGAAGAAACCTGGCTCTCCTTCGAGCTGCATCATTTCAAATACAAGATGTAAGAAGTCCCGAGATGGTTTTTTCTCAAAAGCAATGGAGTTGTTACTCATGCGACGGTGATCCAAACCTTCACGACGATCGCCCACTGCTTTCAAGTTATCGAACCAACGAGGCTTGATTTTTGCTTTTTCCAAGAGATTGCCAATGTTTTTATGGTGTTCCAGTTGCTCTTCAGTCCAGATACCGTTTATACCATATTTAGCAAACATAGATTCATGATCATCTGCATCAAACAAGAATATTTCTGCTGTTCTTCTCACTCCGCCAACAACAACATTTGCGCCGATCAAATTACCGATGTCTAAAATATGGACCGGACGAACCTTGCCGTAGCCTTTGTCGTCAATTTCAATTGGATCTAGATACGGATCAATTTCATTTTTAAGTACTTTATTAATGCCTTCAAACATTTCTTTCAGCGGTGCAGGTCCTGATGCTGTTCCACCAAACGTCTTTAAGCGCTCACCTTCAGGTCGCACACTGTTATAGCTGATTTTAACTGTATGAATATCTTCGTTTTCTTTTTTTATTAGTAAATCTAGATACTGAGTAAGAGATTCAACCCATCCTTCCTTGGAATCTCCAACGTAAATTTTTGCATAGCCATTTTCCATTTTTACTGTTTGTGTATGTTCTAAGCGTTCCTCTACGGGGACAGGTCGGTACTCAGAATGTAAGAGGGAGGTGTCAGTGCGAATTGGGTCCATCTTTTGGGCCATTTTCTTGCGTGACTTAAATCCTACGCCGGTCCCTACGAGTAAGAGATAGAAGAGTTCACCTAAATCTTCCCATTTTTCAATAGATAAGAAAGAGCAGTTAAAATTACCTAAAGCAAAATTTTCATTTACTTTTTCATTGGCATTCCCAAGCCACAAGGTTCTTCCTGAAGGGAATTGTTTCGTATTATAGATTGATTCAAAAAGCTCTTTTGCTTCTTTGCGCATTGATTCAAGATCAATAGAATACCCAATTTTTTTTAAATGCTTATATTCAAGTGCCATATTGTATTCGATAGCGCGTTTTGCTGTTTCATGCCAATATTCTCTGCGACCTTTATCTTCGAGCCACCTTGAGTAGGTACGGCTGTAAACAAATTCTCCAAGTTCATTAAGCGGATTAGAATGTTGCGCTACGTATTCTTCTACGTAAGATGTGGGTAAAAATTCCATTATATAGCTTCCTTTCATTTTGTTTTTGACACTATATATAGTATCAAATAATTACTCAGTACACAATATATGCTATTTTATTAAATTTTTGTAATAATAAAGATTTCCCATTGACATCGCTTGACAGCGAAGGAAGAATTATATTTTATAATAGTAGGTTCTGTAAATAATTATATGAACAATTTTTTTATTAAGAATAAATGAAAAGAACCGAGAAGCATTATAATATGCACTCTCGGTTCTTTTGAATTTTTTTGTTCTATCTAGATTGATGATTATTCAACGGTTACTGATTTTGCCAAATTACGAGGTTTATCAACATCGTTTCCACGGTGCAATGCTGTATAGTAAGCAATCAGCTGTGTAGGAATAACGCTGATTAGTGGAGTCAATAAATCATGCACTTTTGGAAGGACATAAGCATCCTCTTGGCGGTCTAAGCCCTCCATAGAAATAATCATACTGTTTGCACCACGAGAAATGACTTCATGGGCGTTACCGCGAGTATGTGGTCCAGAAACTTCATCAGTAATAATTGAAATGACAGGTGTGTTATCTTCAATCAATGCAATCGTTCCATGTTTTAATTCTCCTGATGCCCAACCTTCAGCTTGAACATAAGAAACCTCTTTGAGTTTCAAAGCAGCTTCCATTACTACATAGTAGTCGATTCCTCGACCAATATAAAATGCATTCTTACTAGTGCTCAAGTGAGTAACAGACAAATGTTCGAAAACTTCATGATCGTCAATGACTGTTTCAATAGCATTTGCGATGATTCCTAGTTCATGGGCTACATCTAATGGAGAATCTACACCGTTAAATTTAGCTACACATTCTGCTAGGATAGCAAGAACAGCAATTTGAGCAGTATAGGCTTTAGTAGAAGCAACTGCGATTTCAGGACCAGCGTGTAACAATAAGGTATACTTAGCTTCACGAGACAATGTTGAACCAGGGACATTTGTAAGTGTCAATGAAGGATAACCTGCTTTATTAACTTGAACTAGTACTTGACGGCTGTCTGCTGTTTCTCCTGATTGAGATAGGAAGATAAAGAATGGTTTCTTCGTCAGTAATGGTGTGTTGTACGCAAACTCACTTGCCAAATGAACTTCAGCAGGAGTGCCGGTTATACGTTCAATCAGTTGTTTGCCGACCCAACCAGCATTATAACTAGTTCCACATGCTACGATATAAACACGGTCACTTTCTTTAACTTCTGCTAGTATATCTTCATTGATTTCTAAGTTGCCATCTTCATTCTGGTATTGTTGAACCAGTTTACGCATTACAGCCGGTTGTTCATCGATTTCTTTGATCATATAGTATGGGTAAGTTCCTTTACCCAGATCATTTGCATCAATATGAGCAGTATAGCTGTCACGTTCAATGGTTTCACCTGCGAGGTCTTCTATCTTGATAGAATCTTTTGTTAAAGTAGCTACTTCTCCATCCATCAACTCTATGAATTGACTTGTTTCGCGCACCATTGCCATTGCATCAGAAGAAATAACATTGAAACCTTCACCGGTACCTAGTAATAGAGGAGATTTGTTCTTAGCAGCATATAAAGTATCAGGATTTTCGTTATCAACTAAAGCTAAAGCATAAGAACCCTTTAAGGTAACGATTGCTTTTTTAAATGCATCAATGGTGTCTAGTTCTTCGGATTCTACAAACCAGGCAATTAATTGAACGATTACTTCCGTGTCTGTAGTGCTATGGAAATGTACATCGGCCAAATAAGCATCTTTTACTTCTTCAAAGTTTTCGATTACACCATTATGTACAATAGTGAAACGACCACTTGTTGATTGATGAGGGTGTGCATTTTCTACACTAGGTACGCCGTGAGTAGCCCAGCGTGTGTGTCCAATACCAGAGTAGGCATTGATTGACTCGTCTACTTTATCACGCAAAGCAGCGATACGGCCTTTTTCTTTAAATAGGTGTCCTTGATTTTTTTCATCTGTAATATAGATACCCGCAGAATCATATCCACGATATTCTAACGTATCTAAACCACTTAATAAAATTTCTTTTACATCTTTGTTTCCTATATATCCTACAATTCCACACATATTCTTTCCTACTTTCAATAATTTTTTAGAGGTATAGACCAAAATGCAATTGGTATATACTGTTTTTTAAAATATAATCTTGATGCATGACAATATTATAACCATTTAAGGCTGTTGTCAAACTTTAAATTAATAAGATAATAAAATTGGTATACTTGCTATTTGCAGGCTTGGTTATAGAGAGATTTACTTAACTTTCTTAAGCAAAAGAACCTAGACTTAATAAAATGAAGTCATTAGCAGTTAACTCTTTGATAAATAAAGATTTTTTGCTAACCCTTGTTTAATAGTAAGGTCCATAAAATAAATCTTGTCAATAAATCTTTGACAAAGTCAGTACTAGTATGACTAGTACTAAGTAAGCGTAGCGCTTACAATATGGACATAAGGTTGAGCAATAAATAAACCAATAATAAAGGAGAGTATAACATGCAAGAAACAAAGAGTAGAGGTGGAAAGTCAGCAATTCAACGTTTAGGTTCATACTTAAGCGGAATGGTCATGCCTAATATCGGAGCATTGATTGCTTGGGGAATTCTTACAGCATTATTTATTCCAGATGGCTTCTTCCCAAATGAAGATTTTGCTACAATGGTAGGGCCGATGATTAATTACCTTATTCCACTATTGATTGCGTATCAAGGAGGAAGCATGGTTCACGGACAACGTGGAGCAGTTGTTGGGGTAATTGCAACAATGGGAGTGATCTTAGGAGCACCTGATGCACCAATGTTATTAGGAGCAATGGGAGTTGGTCCTCTAGGAGGATACGCTATTAAAGTGTTCGATGACATTTTCTCAGACAAGATTCCTACTGGTCTGGAAATGCTGGTTAACAACTTTTCAAGTGGGATCATTGGTTTTATTTTATCTTTAGCAGCTTTTGTTGCAATTGGACCAGTATTTTTAGCCTTGAATAATGCGATGGCTGCTGGAGTAGAATGGATTATTGATGCTAACTTATTGCCTTTCGCAAATGTATTTATAGAACCAGCGAAAGTATTGTTCTTGAACAACGCTATTAACCACGGAATATTTACTCCACTTGGAGCACAGCAAACTGCTGAAACGGGTAGATCAATTGTCTACTTGCTTGAAGCAAACCCTGGACCAGGACTTGGAATTTTATTATCTTATATGGTATTTGGTAAAGGTTCAGCTAAATCTTCTTCATTCGGTGCTGTATTTATTCACTTTATTGGTGGGATCCACGAAATTTATTTCCCATATGTATTGATGAAACCAGCTATGTTCTTAGCAGCTATTGCCGGTGGGGTATCCGGAACATTCACTAACGTAATCTTAGGAGGGGCTTTGCGCTCTCCAGCTTCACCAGGTTCAATTATTGCGGTATTAGGTGCAACTGCTTCAGGTGCATATATAGCTGTTATCTCAAGTGTACTAGTTGCAGCTGCCGCTTCGTTTGCAGTAGGTTCGCTAATATTGAAATTAGACCGCTCAGAGGATAGCGAAGATGCATTGGACGAAGCGATTGCTAAATCTAGTGCTAACAAAGCACAAGCTAAAGGGCAAGTTACAGCAAATGATGCTGGCGCAGTTGGAGCAGGAGATACACCAGTGGGTGTTGATGCTGTAGAAAACAATCATGTCAGCAAAATCATCTTTGCATGCGATGCAGGAATGGGTTCATCAGCGATGGGTGCTTCACTGATGAAGAAAAAAGTGAAAGAAGCAGATTTGAATATAAGTGTAACAAACTCTTCTATCAATAATTTACAAGATGAAGAAGGATTGCTAGTTATTACTCAAGAAGAATTGACAGAAAGAGCTTCACAGCGTACTCCAAGTGCGGTACATGTTTCTGTAGATAATTTCTTGGGCAGTCCCAAATACGATGAGATCGTTCAAAAAATAAAAAACCAATCTTAATGAATAGGTCTATGTCGTAAAGGCAGAAAACTCTAAGAAAACAGTGAAGAAATTCACTGTTTTCTGTGTTTTTATAAATTAGGCTATGGAAAAATTTGAAACGAACAAAGAAAGTGAAAAGAGGTGAACGACCTGTACATCTCAAATAGAGAAAAAATAATATTAGAGCATTTATTGAATCAGAGAAATGGTGTGACAATCAAGTATCTAGCGAATCGACTAAATGTAAGTACAAGAACAATCTACAGAGAAATTTCTAGTTTAGAAAGTACGCTTGCTCAATATCAATTACGGCTCCAAAAAGAAGACGATGGATATTTTATACAAGGTAATCCTAAGTTTATTGAAGAATTGCAGGCGGAAATTTATAATGCCTCAGATGAATTGACTACTAAAAAGAGACAAAGTTTATTGATGATCAGCTTATTACTAGAATCTAGCGAAATAAAAATGGAATCTTTAGCTTATGATCTTAAAGTGAGTGTGGGAACGATTCAGCAAGATCTTCAGGCAATAGAAGAAATTTTTAAAGAGTATGATATTCAAATTAAACGTAAAAAAGCTAGAGGAATTAAAGCAAAAGCTTCAGAATCTTCTCTAAGGTTAATTGTTAGCGGATTGATTGCTAGCGAATTAAATGAATATAATTTTTTTAAGTTATTTGATCAGAATAATTTGCTCCAGAAAAAGGTCATGAATAAAAATAAAAATCCTTTTTTGAAAGTTCTTGACCCAGCGGCTTTAGAAATTGTGTATAAGCTAGTCAAACAATATGAAGAATTTCAATTTGAAGAAGTAAATGATACTCAATTACAAAGCTTGATTCTATTTATCACTTTTTCAATTAAGAGAATCAAAGAGAATCAGTTGGTTGCACTGAAAGAAATCAATAAGCACACAGAAGAATTGAAGGTTCGGGAACGCAGTGAATCTATTTCTAGAGCATTATTAACGGAAATCAGTGCCCAATACGGCTTGAGTCATATTCCACTTGAAGAAGTTGTTTTTCTAGCTCTCCAGATTGATGGGCTTAATGTTCCACTTAGGGATGAATTTTCAGATGATTATGATCTTCAATTGAGTTTTCAAGTTAGAGAACTGATTCGTTCTGTTTCTGAGGAGATGCAAGTACAATTTTATCAAGATGAAACGCTGTTCAAAGACCTGTTTGCACATATCTCAGCAGCTATACAACGGAATAAAGCGCCGATGCCAGAAGTGAATAATCCGTTACTTGAAAAAGTCCATAAAGAATATGAAGACTTAAGTCTCACAATAGAAGATAAGCTTTCTAAAGAATTTCCGAATTTTGAATTTCAGTTTAACGAATTGTTATATGTCGTTATTCATTTTGCTTCAGCTTATGAAAGGAATTCCAGTGCACAGCTGCTCAATGTATTGATTATATGTTCAAGTGGAATGGGAACAGCAAAAATATTAGAGAGTAGACTGAGAAAAAATATTCCAGAAGTAACCAATGTGGATGTTTCACGAATTTCTCAGTTACACCAGCTGAGTTATGAAAAATATGACTTGATTCTTTCTACTATATTTCTTCAAGGATTTGAAGAAGAATATAAAGTTGTGACACCTCTGCTGATGGAAGATGAACTCAAAAGTATACGAACCTATATAGACCAAGTTTTGCGTAAAAAAGTTAGAGAATTGAGAAATTCAAATAGAAATATTTTAAGACAAAGTGATAATCATCAAAGCTTTCAAGATTTATATGTAAAAATCGTTTCTGTCAACCGTTTGCTCGAATCATTTGACTTAAAAGTAATGCCACAATATAAATCTTTGAAAGAAACGCTATATCAGATTTGTCTATCACTGCCAAACTCTATACTTGAGGATCCACAAGCAGTAGCTCAAAAACTAGAGAAACGTATGAACACAGCACCAATTGGGATACCAAATACCGGATTAGGGTTGTTTCACTGTATCCATAAGACAATAAAAGAACCGTATTTCAGCGTAGTCGATTTATCGCAGTCTTTTGAGATTGTCAACATGGAGCAGAAAAAAATGAAATTGAATCGAATTTTATTACTTCTAGCACCAGACCCTATGGATACTTCAATACAAGATATGATGGGTACGATTAGTGCCTCTATAGTAGAAAGTGATGCAAACCTGCATCTATTTAATAACGGATCGAAAGAGCAAATTGAATATCATTTAAACCAACTTTTTTTAGAGAAAATGAATTAAAGAGGAGTAAAACAGTATGACAATTTTAAAAGAAGAGAATGTGGTTTTGAATAAATCGTTCTCAAACAAAGAAGATGCAATTAGAGAAGCAGGGCGCTTATTAGTGGATGGGGGATATGTTAAACCAGAGTATATTGAATCTATGCTTGAAAGAGAAGAAACTGTTTCAACTTATATGGGTAATTTTATAGCTATTCCACATGGTAGAGAAGATGCAAAAGAATTGATTGAATCCACAGGGATATCTGTTGTTCAAGTACCCGAAGGAGTGAATTTCGGAAAAGACGGAGAAGATAAATTAGCAACTATCATTATTGGTATTGCAGGGGCCGGAAATGACCACTTAGAAGTGTTGTCTCAGATTGCTGTATATTGTTCTGAAATTGAAAATGTTACAAAACTGGCAGATGCGAAGTCAGAAAAAGAAATTGTTCAATTATTAGGAGGTATTGAAGCTTAATGTTAACTGTACATTTTGGAGCCGGCAATATCGGTCGAGGATTTATTGGAGAAATTTTAAATCAGAACAATTCAGAAATTGCTTTTGTAGATGTAAATGAACAGGTTATTGATGCACTGAATAAAGAAAAGAAATATACGATCGAAGAAGCTTCTGACGAAGGAGCACTCATTAAAGTAGATAATGTATATGGAATAAATAATGCCAAAAATCCAGCAAAAGTAGTAGATACTATAGCACAAGCTGACTTGGTCACGACTGCAATTGGACCTAACATCTTACCGCTGATTGCACCTTTGATTGCTCAGGGTATACAAAAAAGAGAAGAGCTGAAAAATAATACTCCTATAGACGTAATTGCCTGTGAAAACATGATTGGTGGCAGTACGTTCTTGAAGCAAGAAGTGATGAGTCACATTGAAAATGAACATACAGCTAACTATTTAGAGAAGTATGTAGGATTTCCGGATGCCGCTGTAGATCGTATTGTTCCACAGCAAACTCATGCAGATCCACTAAAAGTTACTGTAGAATCATATAAAGAATGGGTAGTAAGTTTGCAGGGAATGAAAAATACAGAATTGAAACTGAAACAAGTTCATTACGTAGAAGACCTGGCACCATTTATAGAAAGAAAATTATTTACAGTTAATACTGGTCACGCCACAGTTGCCTATAATGGAGCTTTTGCAGGCTATCAAACGATCGACGAATCATTAAGAGATGAAAAAGTTCTAAATGAAGTCAAAAATGTGCTGCACGAAACAGGCGCTTTATTGATTGATAAATGGGGATTTAATCAGAAAGAACATACAGCTTATATAGAGAAAATATTATCCAGATTTCAAAATCCAAGATTATCTGACGATGTAACTAGAGTAGGTAGAACACCTATCCGCAAACTTGGTTATGATGAACGTTTCATCAGACCAATTAGAGAAGCCGTTGAAAGAGGATTAGAGGTTGATGCTTTGATTGCTACAGTAGCTAAAGCATTACGATATGATAATCCGAATGATTCAGAAAGTGTTGAACTTCAAAAGATGCTCGCAGAAAAATCTATTTCGTCTGTTATCCAAGAGGTTACTCAATTAAGCAATGATGAAATCCAAGAAAAAATCATAAAAAAATATGAAAAAATTTCTAAAGTATAACATTAAACATGATAATTCGGTGGAATTGAAAATCGTTTTATAACTATTTAATTATATTATTATATTTATATTCGAATTATAATATACCCTAATGAGTCTATTTCTATGAAATGCCAAGTAAAAGAATTATTATAACGCTAATATGTAATTTTTTGCTATTTATGTTTCAAATAACGAAAAGTGGAAAGTTTGTTATAAAAGCATAGATATGCTAATATATTGTTTGAGCAAATTTTTTTATTTGAAGAATTGTCGGAATAGGCTACATACATTTAGGGGGAGAAACAATGGAATATAAAAAGTTAATTGGATTACTAGCAGTGTCTGGACTATTGCTAGCTGCATGTGATTCTGGAGAAGACGAAGCAAGCGATACAACAGAAACAGAAAAAACAGAAGAAGCAGGAAATGAATCTGATAGCGCAATGGATATTATAGATAATATCGACACTGATAGCTTAGACTATACTTCAGCTATTGAGTTAGAAATGTCTGGAGCTACCTGGACTGAAGAAGGCTATCTATACTCACCAGTAGATGGGGAAGCAGTGATTACTGGAACAGCGGTTGCTAATGAAGAAGATACAACAATCTATGCTTATGTAATTCAAGATGGTGAAGTTATTGCAAAACCAGAAGTAACTGAAGGTGAATTCACTTATCCTGTGTCAACGCCGGAAGAAGATATGAGTTATGAAGTAGGCATTTCTAATGAAGATTTATGGGAAGTCGGCGATGAAGCAGACGCTGAAGAATTAGTTCGTCATGAAACAGTAATTGTTTCTTCAACCGAAACTGAACCAGCGGCAGAAGAATAAATAGATGATTTTTAATGAAAAATGTTCAAAACCGGAGTTTCCTTATTAGGGAGCTGCGGTTTTTGTGTCTTTTTAAAAAATTCAAAAGAATAAGGTTTTTCATAAATTCTTAACACTTTATTGGTATAATATTTAAACAAGACAAAAGGGTGGGACTAATGCAATTTATTCAAAAAATGATGTTTTATATGAACGGTCGCTATGGAATGGATGAACTATCGAAGGTGTTAATGGTAGTAGGGCTTATAACTAATATATTGTCCAGCTTCTTTGGAGGATGGTTCTTACAAATCTTAGGAGTTGCGTTTATAGCTTATGCAGTTTTACGTGTTTTATCTAAAGAAAAAGCTAATCGCTATAAAGAATTTACTCGATATATTAAATTAAAACAAAAGATAGTATCAACGATCCAAAGACTGAGAAATAAGCAAGCCCAGCATAAAGTCTATAAATATTATAAATGTGGTGCTTGTAAACAGAAAGTACGCGTGCCTAGAGGTAGAGGGAAGGTTAGGATAACTTGTCCATCCTGCCAGAATCAATTTGTTAAAAAAACTTAGTAGCAAGACAACCAGCAAAGTAAGAATGATTTAATTCATTTGACGACTATGCTATACTCAATTTAAAGCAATTAAAGAAAAAAGTCTGAACGGATAACTCGTTCAGCTTTTTTGCATGTATAAGAAAACGTGAATCAAGGGAGTTTAAGGATGAAATTAATCATAGGATTAGGAAATCCAGGTGCAAAATATAAAGAAACGAAACATAATATAGGATTTATTGCATTGGATGAAATTGCTTATCAGCTGGGATTGGCATTTAATAAAAGTAAATTTGATTCTGTTTATGCAGAAGGAAGAATTGGATCAGAAAAAATTATATTGATCAAGCCGCAGACTTACATGAATGATTCCGGAAGATCTATTCGTCCGTGGATGGATTTTTATAATTTATCGGAAGAAGATATTGTAGTGATATATGATGATATGGATTTACCAACTGGAAAAATTCGTTTACGAATGAAAGGTAGTGCTGGCGGGCACAATGGAATTAAAAGTCTTATCCAGCATATTGGAACGCAGAATTTTAACAGAATTCGTATAGGTGTTGGAAGACCTTATCCAGATCAGTCTGTGATTTCTCATGTATTGAGTGGATTTGAAAAAGATGTTCATGAAGATATGCTGTCAGCGGTCAAAGTTACAGCTGATGCAGTTAAATACTGGTCAGAAGGGAAAACATTCCAGGATACAATGACTAAATATAATTAATTAAAAGCAAACTAACAAAGATAGTATGAACATTGTACGAATTTGAAAAGGAGAAGGAAACTATTGTCAACGATTACAAGTTTTTTATCAGAGAAACCCTCTGTTCAAAAGGTTTTCTCTACTATTGGACAGAGACAGACGCAATTGATTACCGGAATTGCTGGTTCTGCTAGAGCATTACTCCTTTCTTCTTTATTGAAAGAAAAACAAAAGCAGATCGTGATTATAGCACAAAATTTATATCATGCTAATCAACTGATGGCAGATTTAACTGGTCTAGTTCCTGATGACCAGTTATTTGTATTTTCAGTCGATGATATGATTCATGCTGAAATGGCGATTGCTTCGCCTGAAGCTCGGGCAGAAAGAGTGCAAGCGCTAGATTATCTTTTATCTGGGAAACCTGGGATTGTTATTATCCCGCTTTCTGGTATTAGAAAATTATTGCCACCCAAAGAAGTATTTCAAGCATCTCACATCAATATTGAACTGGGTGCCGAAATCGAGTTTGACCACTTTGGTGAATCGCTTATAGGAATGGGATATAGAAGAGAACAAAAGGTTGCTGCTCCAGGAGAGTTTAGTATCAGGGGAGGCATTATTGATGTCTATCCATTGACAGAAGAAAATCCTGTAAGAATTGAGTTGTTCGATGTAGAGGTTGATTCATTGAGATTTTTTGATGCAGATACCCAGCGCTCAATAGAAAATGTAAGTAAAATTTCTTTAATACCTGCAACAGATTTTCTAGTAACAAAAGAGCAAATGAAGCCAGCAGCTGAAAAGCTGAAAAAAGCACTATCGAGAAATTTAGCAGCTCTAACTGATAACGAAGCTAAGCAAATATTGAGTAAGCAATTAGATTCTGTGATTAGAGGATTGGAAACCGGTGAATTGACAGATGATCTAGTCAAATTCAGAGATTTTGTGTACGAAAAGCAGTCTTCTATAATCGATTATATGGCAGATGATGCAATTTTAGTAATGGATGAATATCCAAGAATTCTAGAGAAAGATGCTCTTTTGAATGAAGAAGAGGCAGAATGGGCTACTTCCCAGTTGAGCCAGCGGCTAGTTTTACAGAAACAGACTTTTTCAAACGACTTTAGAGAAGAGCTTAAAAAAAATCAACATGATACTTTGCACTTTGCTTTATTCCAGAAAGGCATGGGAGGTTTGCGTTTTGATGCAATTCATCCTTTCCAGTACCGAAACATGCAGCAATTTTTCGGGCAAATGCATTTGCTGAAAACAGAAATGGATCGCTGGGAAAAATTAGGATACACTGTAGTTGTAATGACAGCAGATGCAGAACGAGCAGATAAAGTGAATCGTACATTACTGGATTTTGAAATTCCGAGCATCCTTGCAGGAAATGGAGAAATACAAGAAAAGAAAATACAAGTTATTTCATCGACTGTTCAAAACGGATTTGAATTGCCTACTGAAAAATTGGCCGTTCTGACTGAAAAAGAACTATTTAATCGTGTCAATCGCAAGAAAGTACGTCGTCAGAATATAACAAACGCTGAAAGACTAAAAAGTTATACAGAATTGAATCCAGGAGATTTTGTTGTTCACGTTAATCACGGTATCGGAAGATACACTGGAATGGAAACAATGGAAATTGGTGGAGTCCATCAAGACTATATGTCTATCATATATGATAATGACTCTAAATTATTTATTCCAGTCACCCAAGTAAACTTGCTGCAGAAATACGTATCTTCAGAAGGGAAAACGCCTAAGATAAATAAGTTAGGCGGGACTGCCTGGGCAAAAACTAAGAGAAAAGTTGCGAGCCAAGTAGAGGATATTGCAGATGATCTGATTGAATTATATGCTGAAAGAGAAAGAAAAACTGGGTTTCCTTTTTCAGAAGATAATGAATATCAGCATGAATTCGACGAAGCATTTCCCTATACCGAAACAGATGACCAGCTTCGTTCAATTAAAGAAGTTAAACGAGACATGGAAAAAGATAAACCAATGGATCGTCTATTAGTTGGAGATGTTGGATATGGGAAAACCGAGGTCGCAATGCGGGCAATTTTTAAAGCTGTACAAGACGGAAAACAAGCGGCTATATTAGTACCGACAACTGTCTTAGCCCAGCAGCATTATGAAACCATGTTAGAACGTTTTAGCGATTTTCCAGTTGAAATTGGATTGATGAGTCGGTTTAGAACTGGACAGCAAATGAAAAAGTTAACAGAAGAATTGCGTAAAGGACAAGTAGATGTAGTAGTAGGAACCCACAGAATTTTATCTAAAGATGTTGTGTTTCAAGATTTAGGCTTACTAGTTGTTGATGAAGAGCAGCGCTTTGGAGTTAAACATAAAGAACGATTGAAGCAGTTGAAGAACGAAGTTGATGTATTAACGCTGACTGCGACTCCTATCCCTAGAACCTTACACATGTCTATGCTTGGAGTGAGAGACTTATCAGTAATTGAGACTCCGCCGGCTAATCGCTATCCCGTGCAAACTTATGTTATGGAAATGAATGGTGCCGTGGTTGGTGAAGCAATGAAGAGAGAACTGGCCCGAGGTGGACAAGTTTTTTATCTTCATAATCGTGTAAGTACGATTGACCAGAGAGCTGAAGAACTTCAGCAGCTTGTTCCGGACGCACGTATAGGTATTGCACATGGCCAGATGTCAGAAGGACAACTGGAAAATGTATTATTCGAATTTATTCAGGGAGAGTTTGATATATTAGTTACAACGACGATTATTGAGACTGGGATTGATATGCCCAATGTCAATACACTTCTAGTCGAGGATGCTGATCGCATGGGCTTGTCACAGCTGTATCAGCTAAGAGGTCGTGTTGGTCGAAGCAGTCGAATTGCTTATGCTTATTTCATGCATCAGCCGAATAAAATTTTAACAGAAGTCAGTGAAAAAAGATTACAGGCAATCAAAGATTTTACTGAACTTGGTTCCGGATTTAAGATTGCAATGAGAGATTTATCTATTCGAGGAGCTGGAAATTTATTGGGTCAGCAACAGCATGGGTTTATTGATTCAGTTGGATTCGATCTCTATTCTCAGATGTTATCAGAAGCAGTAGCTAGAAAACGAGGAGACACTGCACAGCTGCAGACGAATGTTGAACTAGATCTTTCAGTAGATGCGTATCTTCCAAGCACATACATTGAAGATGAAAGACAGAAAATCGAGTTATATAAACGTATACGTGAATTTGCTAGTGACCAGGACTATGTGGAACTCCAAGATGAATTGATTGACCGTTTCGGAGATTATCCTCAAGAAGTCTCTGATCTGTTAACAGTTGGATTGCTTAAAATGTATAGCGATAGAGCATTGATTGAAACAATTAAACGAGATAAGCAAAAGGTGGCTGTTACCTTCTCCAAAGAAGGGACGCAAACTTTACCGTTACCAGAAGTTTTCAAAGCTTTGAAAAAAATCAGTCTGAAAACAAATATGAACACAAATGACCGTTTGAGTATCGTTTTCAAGCTGCCTGTTAGATTGGTGGATAATGAATGGCTAGATTCATTAGTTTTGTTTTCCAAAAACATTTCAGAATTTCAAATGAATAAAAAAGAGGCAGTAGCAGGTAAAGGAAATGAATAGAGTGGATAATAACCATCAAAATCATATGATGCAAGGTGCTTTGGTTTTGTCGATCGCTGCTTTTATAACAAAAGTGCTCAGTGCTTTATATAAAGTTCCATTTCAGAATTTAACAGGAGATGAAGGTTTCTACGTTTATCAGCAAATCTATCCACTTTATGGTATTGCTGTTGCACTTTCCTTAAATGGTCTTCCTTTATTTGTCTCAAAAATCATTGCAGAAGAAAAAGAGCGTTCTGAACAGCAAGTCGTCATAAAGCTGATCGGAGTATGGCTGATTATAGTATCATTCATCTTATTTGCTTTTTTCTGGCTTGGAGCTGGCTGGATTGCTGGAAAAATGGGAGATGCAGAACTTTTTCCAGTGATTCGTTCAGTTTCATACATCTATTTGTTTATTCCTTTTTTATCATGTATACGCGGTTTTTTCCAAGGGAATCTAGACATGCTTCCTACCGGCATTTCGCAAGTTGGGGAACAGGTTGCTCGAATTACTGTACTGTTAGGGGCAGCATATCTTTATACACTTACCGATTGGACCGTTTATGAAATGGGCTCTTTAGCTTTAGCTTCTTCTTGGATCGCCGGGATAGTTGGATCAGTTATTCTTTTTTGGTATGTTTTCAAAAGAACAGAAAGTATGAATCTTAACAAGACATTCGATAAACAAAAATTTTTGAAGATTGGTCGAAGATTAATAATTGAAGGCTTGCCATTAACAGCAATGAGCAGCATGATGGTGCTTTTTCAGTTATTGGATTCTTTTACCGTCTACAATGGTCTGATAGATTCAGGTATTTCTGAGCGAGTGGCAATGAGTACAAAAGGAATTTACGATAGGGGACAACCGTTTGTGCAACTCGGATTAGTCATTGGGCTAGGTATCTCAACGAGTGCATTACCATTGCTTAGAAAATACAGCCAAGAAAATAAAAAGGAAGAGTGGGAAAAAATCAGCTTTACAGTTCTAAATCTGACTCTTTTATTTTCAGGAGCGGCTTCTGTTGGATTAATTGTGATTATGCCATGGCTTAATCATGCGTTATTTTCTGATGAAGCCGGAACAGGAATATTGCAGGTTTATGTAGTTAGTATTTTATTGGCTTCCCTGATCACCAGCACTCACTCTATCTTACAAAGCGAGACGAATCGGATCATGCCTGTGATCTCCTTGTTAGCCGGGTTGATATTCAAGGCGTCAATGAATCAGTTAGCAGTAAGATATGTAGGGATTATGGGGTCAAGTTATTTGACTATTGTATCTTTAATAATCGTTTTATTATTAATGAATAGTCAAATGCCAAAAAACATTTGGACTAAATTTCTTGAAAATGGAAAGATTTTTAAAATCACAACTATGCTCATCCTTATGGGTTTCTTAACATATTTGAGCCTTGAAGGACTGACGCTGATAATTCCTGATATGAGTAGATTGCTAGCACTGGTTTTGACACTTATTGGAACCTCTTTGGGTAGCGTCGTATTTATATTTGGCTTAATCTATTTTAATCTTTTGAGTGAACAAGAATGGCGATATATTCCTTTTAAAGATAAAATTGATCGTTTTATTAGTAAATAAATTATTCTCGGGAAGGAAGGTTCTAATGGGTATAATCAAAATAATTGGTTTAGGGTCATCAGAGTTGGAACAGTTACCTTTAGGTGTTTACAGAACAATCAAACAGTCAGATAAACTTTATGTTAGAACTAAAGACCATCCAATAGTTAAAGAACTGGAAGAAGAAGGCATTGAGATGTCCTTTTTTGATGAGTATTATGAAAAATTTTCCTCTTTTAAGCAGGTTTATCCTGCAATCGTAGAAAAGCTTTTGAAATTGTCAGAGAACAAGGACATTGTATATGCAGTACCGGGGCATCCAATGGTTGCTGAAAAAAGTGTTCAACTACTGCTGGAATCAGGAAAAACAGTTGAAATTGTGGGTGGAAAAAGTTTCATTGATGATATGTTCCAGGCAGTAGCTATTGATCCAGTAGATGGATTTCAGTTACTTGATGCTTTTGATTTATCTCATGATGAGATACAGACAGGCCAAGCGGTCATCGTCATGCAGGTATTCAATCAGTTGATGGCGAGTGAAGTTAAGCTGACATTAATGGAGCTATATCCAGATGATCATCAAGTATGCAGGATTGATGCAGCGGGAAGTCGATACGAAGAAATAAAGTGGATGCCTCTGTATGAACTAGACCGTTTTGAGGGTGTACACAATTTAAGGTCAGTTTATATTCCGCCGCTGAAAAGGGATGAAAGAGTCAGGTCTTTTGAATTACTGCAACTTTATATTGATGAAATAACCAGCGAAAATGGAGATGTTTGGATACGTGAACAGACTCCAAAGTCTTTGTTAGCGTATTTAAAGGAAGAAACGAATGAATTGATTCAAGCGTATGAGCAAGAAGATATGGAAAATGTAATAGAAGAACTAGGAGACGTATTACTGCAGATTCTATACCATACCAACTTAGCCGAAAAAACAGGACAATTTTCTTTAGAAGAAGTATTAGAAGCCATCAATCGTAAATTAAGAAGGAGACACCCTCATGTATTTGACGGAATCAGTGCTGAAACAGTTGAAGAAGTAAATACAATATGGCAGGAAATAAAGAAAAAAGAAAAAGAAGAGAGAAGGTAATGAAATGAGACTTGACAAATTTTTAAAAGTTTCAAGAATCATCAAAAGAAGATCAGTCGCTAAAGAAATAGCTGATAAAGATCGCATTCAGATCAATGGCAAGACAGCGAAGTCTTCAACTCAAGTAAAAGTTGGAGATGAACTGGAAATAAGATTTGGGAATAAGACAATGATTGCGAAGATTGAAGACTTAAGAGACACAACTAAAAAAGACGAAGCTAAAGAGTTGTATAGTATTATTGAAGAAAAATATAACAGCTAGAAATCACGTGAATGAATCTGCTTAATAGATAATTAGCTATAATCTTTCTGTGCATATGGGTCCAGTAAATAAGTTATATTAAATTACTGTGACAATCCTTTGCATACAGAGAGATTATTGCTATAATCACTATACTATAAGAAAAGTTATTCTTGAGAGGGTAGAGAGTGTAATGGAGAATAAAAAGCAACCGGTCATTACAAAACTGAATAACCAGTACATAGAAGAGAAGACTTTGGAGAGTATACGAAATCGAAAAAGAATTAAGTTCATTAAAAGGCGAACAACGCTGATTACAATCTGTGGGCTTTTCTTTGTTTCTCTTTTAGTTACACCACTTTTTAATAACTATCAGCAGTTACAAGAATCGACAATCGAAAAAGCAGAGGCAAAAGAACAATTAGAAGCATTAGAACTGCATCAGGAAGAACTGGATTATTATGTTGGGCTTCTTGAAAACGAGGACTATGTACTTAAGCTTGCTAGGAGTGAATACTACTTAACGAAAGATGACGAGATCGTTTTTAGTTTTCCCGAAGATAAAAATCCGGATTTTGCAGAAGCTGCAAATGGACAGTCTGAAATAGATAAGTAATGTGGTATAGAAATACGATATCATATCCATTTAGAATTCGGTTTTAGCAGTTTAAATTGTTCTAACCCCAAAATATATTAGCTCATTTAAATGATTAAAGTGGAATAATACCGAATGATTTTTGATGAATGTAGTCAAAACCTTTCTAAAACACTTTATTCTAAAATTTTAGCATGGTATAATATGGACAAATTAATTAGGAGGCAACAAAGAAAACATGTCAATTGAAGTTGGAAGCAAAGTAGAAGGTAAGGTTACCGGGATTGCGAATTTTGGTGCATTCATTGATCTGGGAGACAAGAAAACTGGATTAGTACACATTAGCGAAGTATCCGATAATTATGTAGAAAATATTAACGAAGTGCTTGAAGTTGGACAAACGGTCATGGTGAAAGTGTTGTCTATAGCGGATGATGGAAAGATAGGATTATCTATTCGTAAAGCCCAAGATAAACCTGCCGAAGAAGCTCCCAAGAAAAAAGTGCCTCAACGTGCTAAAAGCAGTAGTCAGTCAAATAAACGCAGCAATTTTTCAGCTCCTAAAAAAGAAGATTTTGACTCTTTGATGAATTCATTCTTAAAAGATAGTGAAGATCGCTTAACTTCTTTAAAACGCAATACTGAAAACAAACGTGGCGGACGCGGTGGACGCCGAGGATAAAGGGTTTGCTGATTTAAGTAAACGTCCGATCTATTAAAAAGGGTTTAGGGAGTTTCCCTAACCCTTTTTTGTTACCAACCATACAGCACATATAATAATGAAAACTCATTCTATCTGATTTTTGGGAATTAGTAATTACAGAAAGGGCCTTAAGATGAACTTAACAGATAAATTCTCTAAGTTAGTAAGAGAATGTCATTACTGGACAAGTGAAGATAAAGTGCTGATTGCCGTATCTGGTGGAGTAGATTCGATGGTCCTTCTCCATTTAGTCACTCATTTACCTAATGATATCAGACCGCGGTTTTCGGTCGCCTATGTTGATCATCAATTACGGAATACTTCAATAATAGAGCGACATGCCGTTAATAAAATAGCCGAAAACTTAGGGATTCCATTTTACTCTTATATATGGGAGAAAGAGACTCATCCGCAATCTGGAACCGAGAAGGCCGCAAGAGAAATAAGATATCATTTTTTTCATAAAGTCATGGTTGAACAAAATATAACTAAGTTGCTGACTGGTCATCATAAGAATGACCAAGTGGAGACCATTTTAATGAGAATCGTACGAGGAAGTGCAATAAACCAGTTAGTGGGTATTCACAAAAAAAGATTATTTAAAGATAAAGAAATCATTCGACCATTATTGAGATTTACAAAATCAGAGCTCTATACATATGCAAAAGCATATGAACTTGATTTTTATGAAGATGAGAGTAATACTTCATTTCAATATACTAGAAATCGTTATAGAAATAGGATTTTGCCGTTACTGAAAAAAGAGAATAAAGAAGTTGAAGACCATTTGACGAATTTTGCAGATGATCTTCAGGATTTATTGACTATAGCGAGTCCGATAATCGAAAAACAAGCAGTAGATTGTTTAACTTTTCAAGAAGATAAGGTTGAAATAAGCAAACAACATTTTATAAAGCAATCAGATAGTATGCAAAGACTAGTTCTTAAATATATGCTTGATCGGCTTTATGAGAAGACTCCGTTGCAATATAAGAGAGTCCACCTCGAAATTTTACAGGAATGGATAAGTAGTGATACGGCTAATAGTAAAATAGAGCTTCCAGGAGATTATGTAGGCATTAAAGAATACACAAAGTTTTTAATTTGCAAGCAAAACAATATAAAGATAAATCGCTTGTCTGAACCATTACAACTTGAAATAGGAAAATGGGCTGTTCTGCCTGATGGTAAAAAAATTGGTTTATTTTACTCTAATGAAATGCCTGACTTGAAAATAAATTTTGTCACCCTTTTCTTGGGTTTGGACTCTATTACTCTGCCGCTGACTATTCGCCATAGAGCTGATGGAGATCGCATGGAAATCAAGGGAATAAATGGCACTAAAAAAATTCAGAGAATCATGATTGACCAGAAACTACCCCCTTCAAAAAGAGAAGAAGCAATTCTGATAGAAGATGCAAGAAAACAGATTATCTGGCTGGTGGGATTAAAAGAGTCAGCGTTGTCTACTAAACCGATACCTGATAAAATACAGTACGTATTGATTTTAAAAGAATAGATCAACTTTTATCTATAAAAAGTATAAATTAACTAAAAAGGAGTACTATCAGCATGAAGTCAGATATGGAAAAGATTTTAATATCAGAAGAAGAAATACAGAAAAAGGTGAAAGAACTTGGAGCAATATTAGCAGAGGAATACAAAGATAAAAATCCTTTACTGGTTGGTGTACTGAAAGGTGGATTACCTTTTATGGCAGATCTGATCAAAGCTATGGAAATTTATTTGGAAATAGATTTTATGGATGTTTCCAGTTACGGGAATGAGACGACTTCTTCAGGGGAAGTAAAGATACTTAAGGATTTAGATACAAATGTAGAAGGAAGACATGTATTGTTTGTGGAAGATATCATTGATACTGGCCGTACTTTAGCGTATTTAAAGGATATGTTCAAGTATAGAAAAGCCGCTTCTGTAAAAATTGTAACTTTACTTGATAAGCCATCTGGCCGAGCAGTAGATATGACAGTTGACTGGATAGGTTTTGAAGTTCCTCATGAGTTTGTAGTCGGATATGGTCTGGATTTTGCAGAACGCTACCGTAATTTGCCATATATTGGTATTTTGAAACCTGAAATCTACCAATAAAGTCAAAAATCCTTTCTTTTACATTTTGAATAGATGAATTTTCTTTTAATAATCAAATCATCAAACAAAATTCATAGTCAAAATAGGTCAAGTATGTTAACATAAGTAAAGTATAAAACAGTATCATTTCTAAATAGTATAGACTATTTAAATAACAAAACTAATAGTTAGATGGAGGATGACATGAAGAAGGGATTTTTCAATAGTGGACTCTTCTACATCTTGGTGTTTATCGCAGTCATAGGGATTGTGTCTTGGGCGACAAGGGGTTCTGACGGTGCATCAGAGGGATTTACTTCAACTGAGTTTGTTGAATTTCTTGAAGAAGATCGAGTAGAAGAATTTACAATTCAACCAACAGGCGGTATTTATGAGATCAGTGGAGAGTTCCGAGAAGATCAAGAACCTGAAGTAGAAAATAACACAGGTGTTTCAATTTTTGGAAATGTAGAACAGGATACAACGAGTTTTACAACAGCTATTCTACAGAATGATTCTTCAGTAGAAGAAGTAATGGCTTTGGCCGACGAGAATAATGTAAAAATTCAGCCCCTTGAGGAACCATCTCTTGGTATCTGGGCGAGTCTTTTAATATCTATATTACCTTTATTTTTACTAGTTGGATTCTTGTACTTTATGATGAATCAAGCTGGGCAAGGTGGCGGCGGTGCTGGTGGTGGCCGTGGTGTAATGAACTTCGGCAAATCTAAAGCTAAAGAAAGCGACGCAAAAACAAGTAAAGTTCGCTTCTCCGATGTGGCAGGAGCAGATGAAGAAAAAGAAGAATTAGTTGAAATAGTTGAGTTTCTTAAAGATCCTCGTAGATTCTCTAACTTAGGTGCGAGAATTCCGGCAGGGGTATTACTTGAAGGACCTCCAGGAACAGGTAAAACATTACTTGCCAAAGCAGTAGCCGGAGAAGCAGGCGTTCCTTTCTTCTCTATCTCGGGTTCTGAATTTGTAGAAATGTTTGTGGGTGTTGGAGCAAGTAGAGTACGAGACTTATTTGAAAATGCTAAGAAAAATGCACCAGCAATTATCTTTATTGATGAGATTGATGCAGTAGGACGTCAGCGTGGAGCTGGAATGGGTGGCGGACACGATGAACGTGAACAGACATTAAATCAATTGCTAGTCGAAATGGATGGTTTCACAGGTAATGAAGGTGTCATCGTTGTAGCAGCTACCAACCGTCAAGATGTATTAGATCCTGCTTTACTTCGTCCGGGTCGTTTTGACCGTCGAATCCTTGTTGGTCGACCAGACGTCAAAGGACGTGAAGCGATTCTTAAAGTACACTCTAAAAATAAACCAATGGGCTCTAGTGTCGATTTAAAACAAATTGCTAAACAAACTCCAGGTTTTGCCGGAGCAGATCTTGAAAACTTATTAAATGAGGCAGCACTAATTGCCGCTAGACGTAATAGCAAACAAATCGAAGCTTTAGATGTTGATGAAGCACACGATAGAGTGATAGCTGGTCCAGCGAAAAAAGATCGTGTAATTTCTAAAGTCGAGAGAAGTATGGTTGCTTATCATGAAGCAGGACATACTATTGTTGGATTAGTATTAAATGATGCTCGAATCGTTCATAAAGTAACCATTGTTCCGCGAGGACGTGCGGGTGGTTATGCAATTATGCTTCCAAGAGAAGATCGTTTCTTGATGACTAAAAAAGAAATGTTTGAACAAATTGTTGGGCTTTTAGGTGGGCGTGTTGCGGAAGAACTTATCTTTGACTCACAATCTAGTGGAGCCTCTAATGACTTCCAGCAAGCGACACAGTTAGCCAGAAGCATGGTAACAGAATATGGAATGAGTGATCTGCTGGGTCCTGTTCAATATGAAGGCAACAGCCAAGTATTCTTAGGAAGAGATTATTCTCAATCTAAAGCATATTCTGAACAGTTCGCTTACCAGATCGATCAGGAAGTATTGAGAATTCTTAATGAAGCGCACGACGAAGCAAAACGAATCGTTGAAGAACATAAAGATGCGCATGAACTGATTGCTCAAAAATTACTTGAAGTTGAAACGCTGGATGAAAAAGAAATTAAGAGTTTATTTGAAAAGGGCGAAATGCCGGATAAACGCAGTGATAATCCAGTGGAATTTCCTCGTGAAAGCGAAGAAGCTGATAGAGATCCAGAAGAGGAGCCTATCGGTACTTCGTTTGAAGAAGTGAAAGCTGCTCGAGAAGAAAAAGAAAAAGAGCGAGAAAAAGAATTCAAAGAAAAAAATAGTGATGAAGAAGCATCAGATTCAGAAGGTAACAATACAGTTCCTTCAGAAGATGATGATAAAAACAAATAATCTTTATAATTAAAATGATAAAGGATGAGAAGAGGAGGTGGAACGTAAACCTCCTCTTCTTTCCTTGTTTAATGAAATATAGTAAGATGATGGAAAGTTCATAAATAATAATTCTAACCAGTCAAGGAGAGAATGATTTGACAGATAAATTAATAAAAGCATTAGCATATAACAATGAAATTAGAGTTTATGTAGTAGATGCAACAGAGATGGTGACTGAAGCTCAGAAGAAACATGATACTTGGAGTACAGCCACTGCAGCGCTAGGTAGAGCAATGATCGGAACCACACTGTTGGGCGCAACATTAAAAGGAAACGAAAAGATAACTGTAAGGATTGAAGGAAATGGCCCCATCGGCTATTTAGTTATAGACAGTAATGGGAAAGGCGAGACAAAAGGATACATTCATAACCCGCAAGTTAATTTACCATTGAATGGAAAAGGTAAATTAGATGTAAGAGGTGCTGTTGGCACAGAAGGAATGTTGACAGTCAGCAAAGATCTAGGAATGAAAAAGCCATTTGTCGGACAAGTTCCTTTAGTAAGTGGTGAATTGGGAGAAGATTTCACTTATTATATGGCAAACTCTGAACAGATACCATCAGCAGTAGGTGTATCTGTATTAGTTAATCCAGACGAAACAGTTAAAGCGGCAGGTGGATTTATGATACAAGTATTGCCAAATGCTAAAGAAGAAACGATCAATAAAATAGAAACAGTAATTGCTGAATTGCCATTAGTTTCCAGATTAATGGAAAATGGAGAGAAACCTGACCAGATTTTAGAAAGACTAGTAGGCAAAGACAATTATCAATTACTTGAGACTACGCCTGTTATGTTTAAATGTGACTGTTCAAAAGAACGATTCGCAGATGCAATTATTTCACTTGGAGCAGAAGAGATTCAAAATATGATAGATGAAGATCATGGGGCAGAAGCAGTCTGCCATTTCTGTCGTACGAAGTATCAATACACCGAGAATGATTTAGAGGCATTAAAAGAAGAAGCTGTTTCTTTATAAAACTATAAATTTTTAAGTAGTGCTTTGCATTCTACCTTTAAGAAGGGTAAAAGTTGTGTTAATATAATTCAGAATGAAAGTTGTCAAATGAAGAGACTCAAATGATCATATGAATCCCTAAAATAGAGATTTTAGATTCTGCGTGTACAATAATAAGAATCAAAGAATGTAGCTAGCTTACTTGAAATAATCAACTAATCAAAAAGTTGAACAGTAAAAATACTCTTATTGAGATAATTGATTCTAATTCATGGCATAAAATGATTGAAAACTTTATTTATAGATAGTCAAATAGAAATGAATAGAGAAATAATAGAATTAAATAAGGTAAAGAAAATATAAACTTAAAAAATGATTAATTCTAAAAAAGTTTGAACAGGAATGGAGCGAAGAAACGAATGACTCAAGAGCCATCAAATCAAGAAACATTAAATGATCAACTTATGGTACGTCGGGAAAAGATGAATGAATTACGCAAACGTGGAATTGACCCTTTTGGAGGCAGGTTTGAAAGAACGCATTTTTCTTCTGAGTTACAAGAAACATTTGAAGATAAATCAAAAGAAGAATTGTCTGAAAAAGAGTATTCAGTTGTTATAGCGGGTCGTTTAATGACTAAACGTGGAAAAGGAAAAGCCGGATTTGCTCATCTCAAAGATAAAAAAGGTATGATTCAGATTTATGTACGTAAAGATGCTGTAGGAGATGAAGAATACGAAAGTTTCAAAACAGCTGACCTAGGAGACTTTCTAGGTATTGAAGGTACAGTGATGAAAACCAATACTGGCGAAATAACAGTACGGGCTAAAAAACTAACTTATTTATCCAAAGCTCTGCGGCCATTGCCAGATAAATATCATGGATTAACTAATGTAGAACAAAAGTATCGTCAGAGATATCTTGATTTGATTGCGAATGAACATTCGTTTAATCGTTTCACTAAACGTAGTCAAATTATTCAAGAAATTAGAAATTATTTGAACAGTAATGATTATCTTGAAGTAGAGACTCCTTTACTGCATAATTTAGCAGGAGGTGCAGCAGCGCGTCCGTTTATTACTCATCACAACGCGTTAGATATGGAGCTATATCTAAGAATTGCCATTGAATTGCATCTGAAACGTCTAATTGTTGGAGGAATGGAAAAAGTTTACGAAATTGGTAGAGTGTTCCGTAATGAAGGAATAGATACCACTCATAACCCCGAATTTACAATGTTAGAACTTTATACAGCGTATCATGACGTGTCAGATGTCATGGATTTGACAGAAGATATGATCAAGACAGTAGCGCAAAAAGTACTAGGTACTAACGAAATTTCTTATGGTGAAGAAATAATTGAATTAGGTAAACCTTGGACACGTAGACACATGGTGGATTTAATCAAGGAACAAACCGGAATTGATTTCTGGAAAGAGATGTCTAGTGACGAAGCGCGTCAGTTAGCGAAAGATCATAACGTAGCTGTAGATGACTATGCTACTTTCGGTCATGTTGTGAATGAATTTTTTGAAACTTTCGTGGAAGAAACACTTATTCAACCTACTTTTGTCTATGGACATCCGCTAGAAATTTCACCGCTTGCAAAGAAAAACGATGAAGATCCAAGATTCACTGATCGATTTGAGCTTTTTATTTCACGTCACGAATATGCCAATGCTTTTAGTGAATTGAATGATCCAATTGATCAGCGGGAAAGATTTGAAGCACAAATGAAAGAAAAAGATCAAGGTAATGACGAAGCTCAAGAAATTGATGAAGATTTTATCGAGTCTCTTGAGTATGGTATGCCGCCAACAGGTGGTCTCGGTATCGGAATCGACCGTCTGGTTATGTTATTAACGAATGCTCATACTATACGAGATGTTCTATTATTTCCTACTTTAAAAAACATTGATTAAACATAGGCTTCTGGTTTACGTTCAAAGCATGCTTATACCGGTTTAAGTACGGGACAAGCGTGCTTTTTTTATTTTATAGAACTGATACACCCAAATCATTCGATTATGTAACGCAAATGATATAGAATAATAGAATAAGTACATTTTGTTATATAGAAAGTAGGAAATTAAATGAAAAAATCAAGATGGACTAACTTTTTAGGAGGATCGAGTCTGGTCTTCACTTTAGGAATTTTAATCATGATTGGAATTATAGTATTACTTTTTAATCAAGTTAACTTTATTTTTTATCCAATCGCCGTATTAATATCAAGTGTGTTGATGCCATTTGTAATAGCACTATTATTATATTATCTATTAAATCCAATAATTGATTTTCTAGAAAAAAGAAAAGTTAAAAGGTTATGGGGAGTAGCCCTTTTATTTATTGTTATGATCGGCCTGCTTGTACTGTTAATTGGAACATTGATTCCCTTGTTAAGCAATCAATTCAATAGCTTAATTGAAAACTTCCCTTCATTCGTTGATACAATTGTAAATACATCTTCTGAATGGTTAAAAAATGTACCATTCGGAGAACAGATCGAATCGTTTATAAACGAAGGTGAAACTTTCATTTCTCAAGTTCCTGATAACCTTAATCAGTATCTAACTAATGGACTTAGTGGAGTATCTTCAGTCGTTTCGAGTGTTACTAATGTTGTAGTTACTCTGGTTACCTTTCCGCTGATTCTATTCTTTTTATTAAAAGATGAGAAAAAAATGTCTACAGCTGTCTTATCGGCCGTACCGCCAAAATGGAGAGAAGATATTTTGCGTGTTTCTAGTGAAATCAATTCTCAAGTTGGAGCGTATATTAAGGGGCAGCTGATCATTGCTACTTCAATCGGGGTTATGATGTTTATTGGATTCCTGATTATTGACTTGGATTATGCTGGAATTTTAGCTATCATTGCAGGATTCACTTCTATCATACCTTATATTGGACCAACGCTGGCATTTATACCAGCAGTAGTCATAGCACTGATGAGCTCTTGGACTATGGTTTTGCTCTTGATTGTTGTTTGGATGGTTGTCCAATTCATAGATGGAAACCTTATAGAACCAAATGTTATGGGTAAACAATTAAATGTTCATCCTTTAACGATTATTGTTGTATTATTAGTAATAGGGGATTTATTGGGTATTTTTGGTTTGATTTTTGGAGTACCTATCTATGCAATACTTAAAGTAATTTTTGTACATTTTTTCCAGAAATTTAAAGAAAGATATAATAAGTATTATGGAGACGTAGCTGGTGAGTATGAGGTTAAATCGATTGAAGATGCAGTTCGAGGGGAAGATCATAAAGATAAACAGTACGAAGAAAACGTAAAAGAAGCAAAAGAGAATAGAGATGAAGCAAAAGAAGAAATGCATGAAGCAGATCATGAAAAAGAGTAGAAAAAACAAGAGGATAAGTAATAAAGAAGCATGTTCTTAATAAAAGAGTATGCTTTTTTTATTTTTATCTAAAAATCTATTGACTAGAAGCTGGCAACCTGTTATTATTAATCTCGTTGCTGCAAAACAAATAAAGCGACAAGCGAAAAAAAGTTTTTAGTAAATGTATTTTTTTCTTGACAACGAACAAACAATCAGATATACTTAAGTAGTTGTCATAGAGGCATGTGTAACGCTTACACAAAAAGGGTTGATAATTCTTTTTAAAAAAAGTAGTTGACATCAATTCAACAACATGGTATGATATAAAAGTTGCCGACAAACAAGGCAACGACTTATAAAGTAGTAGATCTTTGAAAACTGAACAAAGTAAAAACAACCAAATGTGCAGGGGTCTTCGATTCTTTATTGGATCAAGACAACTATCGGATGAACAAGGTTCATCCACAATTAATATAATGAGCTTTTCAAACTTAAAACGAGAGTTTGATCCTGGCTCAGGACGAACGCTGGCGGTATGCCTAATACATGCAAGTCGAACGATGAAATTCTCTGCTTGCAGAGAATGGATTAGTGGCGAACGGGTGAGTAACACGTGGGTAACCTGCCCATAAGAGGGGGATAACATTCGGAAACGGAT
>NZ_FOSJ01000026.1 GCF_900114235.1 Marinilactibacillus piezotolerans
CCTGAATAATTCATACTTTTTAATTGAAACCGTCTGAAACTGCCTAACGGCAGTCTGATAATTACTTTTTTATTTTCACCCCTTAAGTGATGAAAAAAGAACCCCATTCTGCTATGGTAAAGGTGACGAAACCAACCATAAGAAAGGAGTTCTTCTCATGACTAGATTACACGAAAATCAAGTTAAATTCAATTCAAATATCACTATTTCACATACTGGTGGTCGTCTATCAAGTGATTCGGGGTTAGTCCTGGTTAAAGAATTGATGAATACCTTCGGCTTTTCACAATTAGCTAAACAATGGCTCCATATCACAGATCATCGGGCTTATTTTACCCATCATAACTTAGCGATATTGGAACAGCTTATTATGCAGTTAATTGCTGGTTACTCGGCAGACTCATCAGCTAATCTATTAAGACAGGATCCAGTCTTTCAAGCTGTACTCGGTAAAAAGCAGTTGGCCTCACAATCGTCAATCTCACGGTTTCTGGATCGTTTCACCGAGGAGAACATCGATCAACTCCAAGCATTAAATCAGTCGCTGATTAATAAAGCGCGTTTGATTCGCAATGATACCGAGTTAATCATTGATGTCGATTCCACACATTCGGATACCTTTGGACGCCAAGAACAAACAGATTATAATGCCCATTATCAAACCTACGGCTATCACCCATTAGTTGCCTTTGACGGACTGACCGGAGATTTCTTAAAAGCTGAACTGCGTTCAGGCAATCAGTACACATCTAAAGGGGTAAAAGCTTTTATCGCCCCGCTGTTATACCAATACAAGAGCACGTTACCTCATACCGAGATATTGGTTCGGGGGGACAGCGGCTTCGCCACACCAGAGGTGTATGAGTCTTGTGAAGCAACTGAAAGCCAGTACGTTATCCGATTAAAGAGCAATCGGAGGTTAAGTCAGTTAGCTGAACACTCTGTTCTTTACGGGGACAATCAAGAATGGGAAGAGCGAGAAGTGCAGTATTTTTCACTACCTTATCAAGCACAATCCTGGTCGAAACCCCGTCGTGTCTGTATACGTTCCGTCCGTGAAGGAGGAGAATTGCTTTTTCATCATGCGTTTATTGTGACTAATCTATCCGACAACGTCTCGCCTGAAGTCATATTTTCTCTTTACGGCAAGCGTGGAACAATGGAAAATTTCATCAAAGAAGCGAAAGGTGGCTTTTACTTCGATAAAACAGATAGCCCGCGTTTCTTAGAAAATCATGTCAGAATGATGATCAGTGTCCTTGCATACAACCTCGTCAATTTTTTAAAAACCATTGGTTTTGATAAAGTGAACCAGGGCATGACGATCCATTCCATCCGGCTGACATTGCTTAAAGTAGCCGGTAAACTTGTTCAAACTGGGAGACAGGTCTATCTCAAACTGTCAAGCTATCATGTGTATCAAACTGAATTTTATAAGGTTTTTGAACGCCTGCGGCGATCCAAACAATGGATTTAGACTAGTTATCACACAAATTTTTAAACCGATTTTTTTCAAGGGATTCGTCTGCCCTTAAATAGACAAATTTTTTTATTATGACCTTCTTCCGTAGGCATCCTGTTCGAAAACACATTATTTTGGAAGGAAGTATCTGCCTAATTTAAAAATGGGCAATTTCTTCAAAAAAAAAGCTTGAATTTAGATCTATGAATTATTCAGGTAAAAATATAAATTTAAAAAAATTATCTAAATCAGAAAAGCTAATATATCATGCAAGTCAATTTTATAGTAATAAGCTACTAGGATACATTGAAGGTGATAATGATCCTGAAAGTCAATACAAAAAGTTATCTTGTTTATTGGATCTGTTTTTAAGTAATTTTAAATTAATGTATATTGAAACAGATGAAATTAATGAAGCATTTGTTATTTTCGAAACATTGAATGCTAGAGGTAAAGATTTAGAAACTTCTGATCTTTTAAAAAATCATGTTTTTAGATCTTCAAATAACAAAATCAAGATTATAAAAGTTCAATGGAACCAAGTTATAGAGAATTTAGGAAATGTTGATCCAACAAGATTTATCAGACATTATTGGAATTCGCAACATAAATTTGTTAGAGAAAAAGATTTATATAAAGGTATTCGAAAAGCTATTAATACGCCTAAAAAAGTTGAAGATTTGATGGAAGATTTAGTTGGACTTTCTGATTTATATACATCCTTAAGCTATCCTGAAAATTTTGTTTATTTTGAAAATTCTACTTTAATTGAACGTACAAAAGAGATCAGTAATTTGGGAGCAAGTTCTTATTTCCCAATTATGCTAGCACTAGAGAACGAAAAGTATGACGAAATTGACATAGATAAAATAATGGAAAGTATTGAATGCTTAATAGTTAGAAACTTTGTAGTAGCAGGAAAAACAGCTAATAAATTCGAAGTTGAATTTGCAAAAATTGCATATCAAATTACGCAACATCAATTTGATGAAATAGATGAAATTTTAAGTGCTATAAAAAATTTGACTATTAATGATGATGAATTCAGTAATGACTTTAAAATTTTCACTACTAAAAAAACCAATACTATTAGATATATATTAAGAAAGGTTCATAATAATTCTAATACTGAAACTAGAATAATCAATGATAACAATACAATACACATAGAACATATTATGCCTAAAAAAACGCAACATTGGGATATATCTAAAGACTTGCATGATGAATATCTGTGGAAATTAGGAAATCTGACATTGTTAGGACATGAATACAATTGAAGCGCCACCAATAGTAACTTTGAATTAAAAAAAGATGTTTACAGACAGTCTGATATACCTATGACTCAAAACTTGATTGAATACAAAGATTGGACTATTAAAGACATAGAAGAGAGACAAGAATCTTTTATTGATGTTGCACTACAAATTTGGAAAAAATAAACATTCATTCTTTGTTATATCACTTAAGATAATATAAGAAGATCATTTTAAAGCATGTAGTTTTCATAAATAGCACTAAGATGAGTGAAATTTGTATGTGATGTGTTAACATCTGTAAATCTATTTATAAGAGGAGCAAATACTTATGAATTTTAAATCTGTCGATTCACTGCAACCTATAGTAAATGTAATTAACGAAACTAACCAGGCTGTTCAAGACAAATCAAGAACGATGATAGACAGCCCATTATCTGACATGGTATCCGGAGCTTTAGGAGCGGGTATTGGGGGAGCAGTTTCTTTTGCCGGCTTATACGGGCTAGGTACTGTTGGATTGAGTGCAGTTGGTATCACATCTGGATTAGCTACGGCAGGAAGTATCGTTGGTGGAGGAATGGTATCCGGAGTTTTTGTATTGGCGGCTCCAGTTGCAATTATTGCTGGAGGTGGGATTGCATTAAATGCTAAACGAAAAAAAAATAAATTAAAAAGAGAAAAGGAACGGCTTTACCAGGAAGCTTTAAAAAAACATAATGCAGTGATTGAAGCTTTAAAGGAAGAAGTAAATGCAACAAATGATAGGATGGAATACTTGAATGGATTAAACATTTTATTACAACAAGCGATTAAGGAACTAAGGTCAGATTTAGAGGGAGTCTAAATGAAAAAGTATCAATATTCCGAATCAGAGAAAGAACTAAATAAAGTTTTGCATTATCATGATAATGTTTTAAACAGCATTCCTTCTCTTAATCCAAATAAAATAAAAATGGGTCAAAACATCGCTTCAAGTGAAGAGCTGCTAAAGAAATTAAGTTTTAGTCAGCAAGTTTGTGAGATGGGCAGTAATTTATCTCATACAGAAAAGAAAATAAAAATCTCAAATCTTCGATCTTGGGACGAGATATTAAAAGATGCTCATAACTTGGTACCTGATGAAGTAGATTTACAGTCATTGTTTATAGAAGAAGAATTACAATCCAACGAACGGTACATAAATCAATTAAGAAATGACTTCAATTCTCTTAATAAGTTGGATGAGACTGACTATTTAATTTGTGTTGCTGCAGGTATTCTAGCCGCATCAGTTGATATCTTTTTAGATGGGATTCCTAAAAAAACAAAAGAAGGTGTCACAGCTGGACCGTTGTCTGATTACATTCGAAATAAATTTGATGAAGCGATTCCTCAAGAAAAAATAAAAGAGTTGGAAAGAAAGTTTAAAGTTCCTTATGATCTATCAACGAATTATAAATTAGATGAATATGTTGATGGATTGAGTAGTTGGTTTCACAGGTATCATTCGCTTGGTCATGATCCAATATTAGGATTTGTTTTTGGAGTGTTTGATGTGATGACGGGCAGATTTAGTGCGATAGACAAAAAAGGAAAAGTAATTTCACAAATCTTATCTGATGTACCCGAAGGTATTGATATATTTCAAGCTATTGGTAAAGTTTTTGGTCATATGAAATCTGACGTCAATACTTCCATGGGTTTACCAGCTCCTTTGATGACTTTATTTAATATGTTTCAATTTGGAAAAATAGAAAAAGAGAAGTTAACTATTGCAGAAGTTGCAAGAGGAATGTATGCACAAGGTTACGATTTTAAACATTTCTGTTCGATGTCTATATCCACTATGATTATTGAAGTGGTTGTCAGATTGTCTTATTGTATAAAGAGATTAAACGAAGGTTACAGTTTAAAAGACTCTATTCCAGTAAATGGATTTGGTAGGAAATTGCCTAAATTGCAGACAATGCTTTTTATAGCCCATTCCATAAATACAGCTTCTAATGCCGGAAAAATTTACTTTACAAAGAATCCATTAGCTATTAATTATACAGAATGGCTAGCCTTTACTAAATACTCTGTTTCGCAATTAAAATGGACACTTCGTGATAAACCGGTACTTAGAGATCAGTATGTAGAAAGTAAACTTCTAGAGGAATGGAATGATCTTCAGTCGGTAATTAATGATATGTGGACAGCAACAGAAGAAGATTATATAGTTCTTTAATCGTAAAACGTTTAGTGGGACTACTAAGTATAACAATCAATCAGTTTGCTGTAGACAGTATGATTGAGCTGAAGAAGTCATATGAGTTACTTAAAAATCGTTTAGGAAGAATTCCTTATCTAAGAGATTTTGAAGAACAACAGACTTTAGATCCAGTATTGATTGCAGGGAAGAAGCATAATTATTATGGATTTTTAGATGCAATAAAAGAGAGCGAAAGAGAACTCAGTAAAGAAACATCAGCTTATTTAACCTTTGCTACAAGAGAGCTATTAACGGGTATAAGAAGACATGAATTAATTTTGATGCTTAAACTGATTAATGAGCCAAATAAATTGTTTACGGTAGCTGAATTAAAACAATTCTTTTATGATCGCGGATTATTAAATGACGAAGAAACGATTAATTCAGTCATACGTACGCTTGATTTGAGCTTCTTTACTGGTCAAGAAGCTAAAACATATAAAGGTTCTGAGATAATCGAGTTTCAAGGTGAAGAAATAGGTTTAACAATTGAATTCAAAGAGGCACTCAAGAATGAATACTTTGTCAAATTAATTAAAGATACGCTAATAACGAGTAAGTTAAAGTCCAAACTATTTGATCAAACGACTCCATTGACCAGATTTCAGAAGTATCGTCGTAAAGATGTTATCAGGTTACTAAAGTGGGAACAGCAGATGATCAATCAGAATATTGGTGGTTACACAGATTTCAAAGACCAGTTTGTTATTTTCGTTACGCTGGAAAAAGGGGACGACTTTGCAGGTGCTCAAATGGCGTATGAAGATGAGCTGCTAGATGCTTCCACCATGAAGTGGTTCACAAAAGCACCACGAACCCTAAACTCCCCAGAAGTTATCAAGCTGAAAAATTCAGACGACTATGATATTCGTGTGTTCGTTAAAAAGTCAGATGATGAAGGATCGGATTTCTACTATTTAGGAGAAGTAAAACCGAAGCTGGATACCATCACGCAATTAAAGAAACCAGACAGTAATGGTCACATGAAAAAAGTTGTCGAGATGCAGCTGGAATTTTTGCAGCCAATTGAAACTAAATTGTATCGCTATTTGCAGTTTAATATCAACAATGTATAAGTAAAGTAAGTATAGGGTATAGGCAAAAGGAGATAAAACTATATTGGTAAATGACCTTGTAAAACAGGAACTAGATGGAGTGAAATTTAAGCTAAGAGCCAAAGAAGATTTTTCATTTTTAAGTCAATTTGGGAAAGTTTTTTGCGTTTTTGACCAGAATGATTCTGGGAATATAAGTTTTGGAGTAATCAATAATAAACTAGAAAAGTTCTTTATAAAAGTAGCTGGAGCTCAAACGCTTGAGTTTGCTGGTAATACTAATGAAGCAGTTGAAGCATTGAAAAATACTATAGAGATTTATTCAGATTTAAAACACCCTAGTTTAATTAATATGATTTCATCTGGTGATTATAACAATCTATTTTATATTGTATTTCGTTGGGCAGAAGGGGATTGTTTATATGATCACTGGAACTTTGATTACTATCATAATCATCCGGAAGTAGAGTCGCCTAGAAAAAGATTTGCTAAAATATCGAATGAAGATAAGCTTGAAACAGCGAAACAGATTCTTGAATTCATGGCATTTGTTGAATCAAAAGGATATGTAGCTGTTGATTTTTATGATGGAAGTTTGATGTATGACTTCAAAAGCAATCAACTAACCATCTGCGATATTGATCTGTTTAAAAAAAGTCCAGTACTAAATGACATAGGTTCAGACTACTGGGGAACAAAAAGAATGAAAGCGCCAGAGGAATATCATCTGAATGCAATAATAGATTCAAGAACAAATGTGTTTACTATAGGTGCATTATTTTTCAATCTATTTGGAAATTACTCAGGTGAACTATTGCGACAAATCTATACGGAAAATAAATTTATACCTTTAGAAGAAAAAAATTGGGCATTATCTTCAGACTTGTATAATGTAGCATTGGATGCAGTAAAAGAAGAGCCTGAAAAACGATATGCTACTGTTAAAGAATTTAAAGATGAATGGATTAATAAAGCATAATTTTATAATTAATGAAATACCCAATTTACTATTAAAGTAGGTTGGGTGTTTTTATTTTCATTGTAGAATCTTAAGATAAATATTTCACTTCAAATTATTTGGGTGCAGATCATGTCCCCCGTTATCCTTTCGATTACGATATACTATGGTTACAATCAATCTTGGCCAGGGGAGATTAAATAAAATGGAAAATAACAGATTGAATTTGATTTACAAGTTGAATCATATTGCCAATGAGTTAGAAGTCGGAACTGTAGAATATGAATTAGCAAGATTTTTCTTAGAGAACTTTAAAAGCGTTAACAAATGGAATATCTATCAAATTGCAGAAGACAATAATGTATCAAGGGCATCAGTTCGCAGATTCGCTAAGCAACTAGGCTATGCAAACTTTTCAGATATGAAAGCTCATGTTCAGGAGTTTGATGACGGGATCAATGATTTTCAACAATTCTATGGGGTAGAGGGCTTCTTAGATGTATTAGTCTCAAACATTCAGGCTTTGATGAAAGAGCTGAGTATCCGAATGAATACGCAGGAAGTGGATCGATTAAATAAACTCATCAATGAAAATAAAGAAGTCATTATTTTCACTTCCAGTAATATCGCAGGTTTAGTGAAGACATTTCAGCAGCGAATGATTATTTTTGGTAAGAGAATTACTTTGTTGACTGAGCTGGATGATTTGAAAAAATTTAAAAATGTGAAAGAAAAACCACTGATTATTGTCGTTTCAATTTCTGGACTTTTGCTTTCAACGATCCTATCCGAACTCAGAGAGATCAATGCTACAAAAATATTATTTACAAACAATCGTAACCCGATTTACAATCAGGATTTCGACAAACTTTATCATTTGAGTTCGCAGCATCATGAAAGTGATATAAACGATTTGCTTTATTACACCTATGGAATCAATTTTGTATTAGATCTGTTATTCAATGGATATTTAATGAAGTATAAAAGGGAAGGAATTTAATTATGCATTATAAAGAGAATCCTACATTTCCAAAAGATTTTTTATGGGGCGCTTCAAGCGCTGCCTGGCAAGTTGAAGGAGCAGTAGCAGAGGACGGACGTGCTCCGGCAATTATTGATTTAAATAGTAAAAAGAAAAAACCGTACGCTGATAATTCAATTGCTTCAGATCATTACCATTTTTATAAAGAAGATGTGCAATTGATGAAAGAAGCTGGATTCACTTCGTATAGATTCTCTATTGCTTGGCCTAGAATTTATCCAGATAACTCAGGTGTGCCCAATCAATTGGGAATCGACTTTTACAATAATCTAATCGATGAATTGATCGATAATGGTATTACACCAATTGTCACTTTATATCATTATGATATGCCAGTTTGGGTCGATAAAGAATTTAACGGGTGGTATGACCGTGGAATCATAGATGCGTTTGATCAGTATGTTAGAACGTGTTTCAACGAATTTGGGGACCGCGTTAAGTATTGGCTAGCGATCAACGAACAGAATATGCAAATCGTCTATGGTGACTGGTTAGGTGTCTGTAAATACCCAGAAACCTGGTTCAAAGATAAATGGAAAGTAAACCATATCATGAATCTATGTCACTCAAAAGCGGTTATTGCTTGTCATGAATTGGTAGAAGGCGGAAAGATCGGTCCTGTTCCGGGAATGGTTCCTTTCTATCCAGAATCTGCTAATCCCCAGGACCAAATTGCCGCAATGAATGCGGAAGAATTGACTGAAAAAATCTGGAACGACTTCAATGCAAACCGAGAATATAACGGCTTCATTAAACGTTACTGGAAAGAACATGACATTGATCCAGATATTCGCCCTGGGGATATGGAATTAGTTGCGCAGGCAGAAATTGATTTCTTTGGAATCAACTGTTACAGAAGTAACGTAGCCAAAGCTTCTCCAGCGGATTCTGAGTATCAGGAAATCGGCTTGAATAAATCAGGTGAAAAGGGTAATTTCGTTTATCCAAACTATCCAGGAATCTTTGAACAAACGAATAATCCATTTGTTGAAACAACTGACTGGGATTGGGAAATTGACCCAGTAGCGATGCGTTATCTTTTAAGATATATGGAAGATCACTATCACTTGCCAATGGTTATTACAGAAAACGGCTATGGAGCGCATGAAACATTAGGGGAAGATGGGAAAGTTCATGACGAAGAACGAATCAAATTCCTTAAAGAAAACATTTATCAAATTGGACTAGCCATCGAAGATGGAGCAAAAGTTTTCGGCTATAATCCTTGGTCATTCACAGACTTATTAAGTACAGGGAACGGAATGGCTAAACGATACGGATTAGTTTATATCAATACAACAGATGAAGATGTACTGGACTTGAAACGAATCAAGAAGGATTCATACTACTGGTATAAAGAAGTCATCGCTTCTAATGGCGCAAAAGTAAGTGAAGAAACAATTGATTTTTCAGAATGATTATAGAAAACTGTAATGTAATTTAAAATAAAGTATGGCAGTTAAGTGTAAAAACATTTAGCTGCTGTGCTGATCGCTTATATGTAAACGATTACTTTGAGGGTGAAGGTGGAGGATTATGTCAAAATATGATGAATTAATTCCCTTTATATATGAGAATATCGGGGGAGCTCAGAATGTTATCAGCGCAAATCATTGTGCAACCAGGTTACGTTTGAAACTAAATGATACGTCCAAATTCAATGAAGACAAGCTGAAAAATAACGCATTGATTATGGGAACTGTCAAAAGAGATAATGAAGTCCAATTAATTATTGGACCAGATGTTCCAGAGGTCTATTCTCTTTTTTCTAGAAAATTAGAAGGCGTTGAATCAAGTGCTCAAGAAGGTCCGAAACAAAATAAAAGTTTGAAATCTTACGGAACAATGATAGTTGATTTTATTAGTGGGACATTTGTTCCAGTGCTGCCGATTCTAGTTGCAGCCGGGTTAGTATCAGCTGTTTTGAATATATTAGTAACGTTTTTTGGAGTGTCTGGTGAAAGTGGAACTTATACCATATTGAATGCAGTAAATAATGCCGGATTTTACTTTCTACCTGTTTATATAGGATACAGTGCAGCAAATAAAATAGGAATCAATGGAATGATGGGAATGTTTTTGGGAGCCATTCTTGTTCATTCTTCCATAGATGGAGCAGAAGGACTAACCTTCTTTAACCTATCTGTTCCTACAATGGCATATAATACAACAACGATACCCGTTATTTTCGGTGTTTTATTTATGGCCCTTTTAGATAAAGGTGCAGACAAAGTTATTCCGCAATCTATTAAATACTTTTTAAAACCGTTAATGGTTATTTTAATTACTGTTCCTGTAACGTTGATTTTATTAGGACCATTAGGAAATGTCGTCGGGGGTTATATCGCAAGTGGATTAGGATTCTTATTCGATAAAATGGGCTGGTTCTCTGTTGGGATCTTAGGCGCTCTTACACCGCTGCTGGTTATGACTGGAACAAACCAGGCACTATTCCCGCTAGTCTTTGCAATGATGGGAGACTATGGATATGATGCATTTGTTCTTCCTGCTATGTTAGCAGCGAACGTTGCAGTTGGTGCTGCAGCTCTAGCAATCTCAACACAAGAAAAGAATACTCAAAAAAGATCCCTTGCTTTATCTGCCGGGATAACGGGAGTGATGGGGATTACTGAGCCTGCTGTTTTTGGGGTAATGATCAATTACAGTAGTGCGTTTATTGGAGCAATTACAGGTGGAGCAGTCGGCGGAATACTGGCTGGTATTGTTAGCTTGAAACAGTATGCAGTTGTTTCTCCAGGATTAGCAGCAATTCCAACGTATATCCCAACAGATGGATCGGGATTGAATAGTAATTTCTGGCTGTCCATAGTTGTACTAGCAGTTGCGGTATCAGTTTCGTTCATCGTAACTGTCGTTCTTGAAAAAAGAGTGATCCGTAAACAAAAACTTCAACAAGCGGATAAAGCGGTCAGAATTTTGAGCCCAGTTCAAGGGACTGTATTGCCTATTGAAGAAGTTAAAGATCCAGTGTTTTCTGGTAAGATGATGGGAGATGGGATGGCGGTTATCCCTGTCGAAGGTAAAGTCATCTCCCCAATCGATGGATATGTCATTATGACTACACCGACAAAACATGCTATCGGATTACGGGGAGACAGTGGTGTAGAAATTTTGATTCATGTTGGCATTGATACCGTTAATTTAAATGGAGAATTTTACGATCTATTAGTTGAAGAAGATCAGTATGTTCACGCAGGAGATCCATTGATTAACTTTGATATAGAAGGAATAAAAGAAAAAGGATATGACCTAACAACGCCAGTCATTATAACAAATACTCCAGACCACGAGAGTTTTGCTAAAACGATACAAAAAGAAGCAGATGTAAAAGATTATCTGTTTTCAGTGAATTGATTAAAAATGACTACTCTATTAGCTAAAAAAATTTTTAGCTGTTCTAGTATATCTATTTTTATGGGATTTAAAGTAGTAGGATTCCAATGTAAGATGCAGCATCTATTAGTTTAGTAATATCTTTCTTTAAAACAGACCATGAGAATAGTTGAATTAGTCATTGCCGAAAAGAATGTCATTTTTAGAAGAATACAATGGCTAAAAGAAATTAAAAAATAGCTATAAAGGAATATAAAATAACAGAGGCATACCATGAGTAATCAATAATTTAGAAAAGAAAATATATTTAGAAAGCAGGATTTGATTTTACAAGTTTTTTTCGATACAAAGTTGCATTTAATGATACAATCCAAAAATTAAAAAAGGATACTTTATCTCATTCATTTCAAGATAAAGTATCCTTTTTTGTATCCACTATTCTTAGACAGGTTGATGATAGATATAATTATAATAATCTGTAGGCAGCTCGCTTGGAATGTACTCCATTATTCATTTATGTAATCACTAATGATACTAAGTAATTTTAAGAGATGGAGGGAGGACACAGTAAACCAATTAAATTGCTATACTCAGTTACCAAATAAAAGGCTGTTATCCTTTAACTAAATAAGAGATCTCCACTCAGTTGCCAGATATGGAAATGTTATCAATCAACTTGACTAGGTTTCTCCACTCAGTTGCCAGGCAAGAAGCGCTGCTCTCTCCTTTCAGCAATGTTTCTATCCTAAGCTGCAAAATCAATTCTATTATCTAAATGGTTTCCCACTTTTCTTAACACGATACATTGCGCTATCCGCTTTGCTCAGTAACTCTGTGAGAGTTGTTCCATCTGTTGGGTAGTAAGCGAACCCTATGCTGGATGTGCAATGTATTTCTATATCATTGACTGAATAAGGTTCGTTCAATAACTTAGAAAGGGCAGCGATTTCTTCTTGGACATTATATTCAGCGATTTCTTTGATTAAAATAGTAAACTCATCGCCACCCATTCGTGCAGATAAAGCAGTACTATCAGCATAGATTTTGATTCTATCTGCTAAGGCAGACAAAAGAATGTCTCCAGCTTCATGACCATAATGATCATTGATTTCTTTAAATTTATCTACATCTACAAATAATATGGCAAAGGTTAGATTTTCTTCTTTAGCCTGTTTTAATAGATGAGTTAGTTTTTCTTCAAATAGCCTTCTGTTGCCTAGCCCCGTTAAATAATCATGGTAAGCATAAAAGTGGATTTTCTCCTCATTTAACTTCTTTTCCGTAATATCTCTACCAATTCCAAAACTACCTACTAATTTATTTTTGACAAGTATAGGGATATGAGTCATATCAATATTCAAGTCACTTCCATCTTTGTTTTTCAAAGTAAATTCATGACTGCTGGGAACTTCATTTTTGGTTGTGGATAATTGTTCATTCTGATTAGCTGTATAATGCTGTTCAATGAAATCTGCAATAGGGAAGCCATTCAAAGCATTTGGATCATCTCCAATCAATGTGGCACCCACAGAGTTCATACTCTCTATTTTTCCTTGTAAATCAAAAGAAAATACAGAATCAGGGTGATATTCAAAAAGAGATCGGTACCGTTCTTCGCTTACTGCTAATTCTTCTGTTTTCTGATAGTACTGTTTTACTAATTTTCGGTTTTCAGAAATAACAACGAATTGTCTCAAAAGTACAAAAGTGATAGACAAACCGGATCCTACGCTTATCATATCCAGGCCATTAGATTTTGTAATCATGAAAAAGAACAAGAAAATAACCAGTAAATAAGGAAGGATAAGTTGCCAAATAGATAGTGAGTAATTATCCAGCTTTTCTATTTCTATAGCAGTTTTTCTTTCAGATTCTCTTCCGATAAGAGCAGTATAGCCAATTAACAATTCCGGTAAAATAAATAACGGATCGATCCATTTGCCGGAAAAATAAATCCCTTGAGCAATTTCAAAAAAATGAATAGAGCCAGAAAAGATTTGTATGCTTAATCCAATCAGAATGTAATTCAACACTCGTTTTGAAAAAAATTCTTCTCCTCCAAAGTAAAAAGCAGAGACACACAGTAATAATAAAATATCTATAATAGGATAATAGAGATTAACAGATAAAGATAGTAAAGAAACATTTCCTTGCTCAATAAACGGTTCCAGAATATAATACCAGCTGAATGTTATGGAAACAGTCATCACGACGCCAATATCAAAAATAAACTTAGTGAACATAGCTTTATTGGCTTGTCTCCATATAATAAAGACAAAAGCAAACAGACAAAATAGAACAGAAGCCATATAGAAAATTTCATATAAACTTAGTGAAGGAGAGGGAACAATAAGGATGGTTTCACTATAAAATGAAAAAATTTCTCCTATCAAATAACTAAATGTACTTAAAAATAATAACAGCCAATACACTTTATTGATTTTTAATTTGCTTTTTCTGTATGCGCTCAGTAACCACATACTGGGAATGAAGGTACCGATTATCGAAAAAACATTGCCCCCTGAGATGCGCAGATATTCATTATCCTGCCATATCAGTAACCATAAAAAATAAAATAAAATGAAACCTGTTAAGGCTATTAACCAAATTTTATTTTCTTTTTTTATTTTCATGCTATAACTCCTTAAATTTACTCTTATAACGGGTTGTAGGGGCTCTTTATTAAATCAACTAATTATATCCTTATTTATTATCGTATTCATTATTCAGCAAATAAGTGTTTGTTAACAATTATAACATGTATTTCAAAATCTATATACTTTCATAGTAGCTTGAAAAGTTCTAAAGAATAGTCCAAATTGAAAATTCTATGAAAAGTCGTAAATAATTCATTGACAAATATTTTGAGTAAGAATAATATAGTTAGCACGGTAACTATATTTGAGTAAGTAGATAAACACATTAAAGTTAGCTTGCTTACTAAGTGGAGGGCATTATGTTTAAATTGTTAAGAAAAACCAATCTAAAAGAAAGAATAGCACTGGTATTCAGTATTCTTTTTATAGTCGTTCAAGTGTGGCTGGAGTTGAAGATTCCTGATTATTTATCAGAGATTACTACTAAGCTGCAAATAGAAGAAACAACGGTGTCTGATATTATGGCTCCCGGATCAATCATGGTTTCACTTTCTTTGTTAAGTTTGGTTGCTTCTATTATCGTAGGATTTATTGCAGCAAGAGTTGCAGCAAGTCTAACGAAGAAAATCCGTGGAGAAGTATTTCGTAGTGTAATGGACTATACACCCGGAGAGATAAAACAGTTTTCTATTCCAAGTTTAATTACAAGAACGACTAATGATATTACTCAAATTCAACTAGTCATAGCAATAGGATTGCAAGTTATTATCAAAGGTCCGATAACAGCTATTTGGGCAGTTACGAAAATCGCTGATAAAAGCTGGCAGTGGACAACATCTACAGGAGTCGCTGTTATTGTATTGTTGATTATGCTGAGTTGTATTTTAGTTTTTGTTCGACCAAAGTTTATAAAAATTCAGTCACTCACTGATAAATTGAATGGTCTTACTCGAGAAACACTGCAAGGAACTCGAGTTGTGAGAGCGTATAATGCAGAAGACTATCAAAATGATAAATTTCTGAATGCAAATGAAGAATTGACATCCGTAAACTTATTTACCAGTCGTATGCTAGCTATATTAAACCCCGGTATGACAATTATCTCAAGTGGGTTGACATTAGCCGTATACTGGATTGGGGCACATTTGATTCAATCAGCGGGTATGCCAGATAAAATCACTCTTTTTAGTGACATGGTAGTCTTCTCTTCTTATGCCATGCAAGTGGTATTAGGATTCATGTTGATGACGATCGTGTTTATTATTTTGCCCAGAGCATTAGCGTCTGCAAACCGGATCAACGAAGTACTTGATTTAGCGCCATCTATTGATTTTGTAAAAGAAAGTCAATTCAGCTCAAAAGAAAAAGGAAGTATCGAATTTAAAAATGTAACATTTTCCTATCCTAATGCAGCTGAACCAGTCATTGAAGATGTTAGTTTTACTGCCAAAGCAGGAGATACTGTAGCATTTATTGGCTCAACGGGTAGTGGTAAAAGTACTGTTATAAGTCTGATTCCTCGCTTCTATGATGTTACTGAAGGGGAAATCTTAATTGATGGAAATAATATCCAGTCATATAGCCACGAAGATCTGAACAATAAGATTGGTTATATTCCACAAAACCCATTCTTATTCAGTGGGACTATTCGGTCTAATATGAATTTTGGAAAGAGCTGGTCAGATCTGAACCAGGATTCACAAATTTATTCAGCTCTAGCCTTAGCTGAAGCAGAAGAATTTGTACTTCAAAAAGAAGAACAACTGGATAGTCATGTTGCTCAATCTGGAACGAATTTTTCTGGTGGTCAGAAACAAAGACTTTCAATTGCAAGAGCGATTGCTCGAAAATCAGAAATATTAATATTTGATGATTCATTTTCTGCCTTAGATTATAAAACCGATAAGAAACTGAGAAATAATCTATCAGAAAATATGGCAGACACAACAAAATTAATTGTAGCACAAAGAATTAGTACCATTATGGATGCAGACCAGATTCTTGTGTTGGATGAAGGTAAAGTAGTGGGTCAAGGAACACATAAAGAACTCCTTGAAAGCAATCAGGTTTATCAAGAAATTGCTTACTCTCAATTATCAAAGGAGGAGCTGAATAATGGATAATTCATCAAAAGGAAATAATAGTCAAGGAAGTTCGTATAGTTTCAAAGATATTTTAAGTAACGTAAATCAGTATGCTGGTCAATATAAGCTGCCGTTTTTACTTTCTGTCATCTTCGCTGCATTCGGAAGTGTAGCCACCATCATTGGTCCAGACAAGTTAAAAGAAATTACTAACTTAATTACAGAAGGTATAGCAACAGGAATTGACCTAGAGCAAATCAACCGTATTGCAATAACGTTAGTAATTTTATATCTTATAGGAAGCAGTCTTTTATATGCCCAGGGATTTATTGTAGCAACGGTTACACAGAAATTTTCTAAGCGATTGAGAAAAGAAATATCAGTCAAAATAAATAAATTGCCGTTGAGATACTTTGACTCTCATAGCCAAGGAGATGTTTTAAGTCGGGTTACAAATGACCTTGATACAGTGGGTCAGTCATTGAATCAGAGTTTAGGAACTTTAGTCAGTTCTATAACCCTTTTCTTCGGATGTCTGTTTATGATGTTTAAAACGAATGTAATCATGAGCTTTTCTGCTATCGGATCAGTGCTGATTGGGTTTTTACTAATGACTTTAATCATGAAAAAATCTCAAGTTTATTTTAAAGGACAACAAAGCAAATTAGCTAAAGTAAATGGATTTGTGGAAGAAGCTTACTCAGGACACAACACGATTTATTCATACAATGCTAAAAAGGATACGATAGATGAATTTGCTGATTTGAATACTGATTTATATACGAGTGTCTGGAAATCTCAGTTCTTATCAGGTTTGATGCAGCCATTGATGGTTTTTATTGGGAACTTTGGCTATGTCGTTGTCTGTGTGGTTGGAGCAGTTTTGGTAATCAATGATTCGATTACTTTTGGTGTAATCGTTGCATTTACAGTATATGTTCGTTTATTTTCTCAACCACTCGGTCAAATGGCTCAAGCGTTTTCCGGATTACAAAGAGCTCAGGCAGCTATGGGTAGAGTCTTTGAATTTCTAAGTGAGAATGAAATGCAAGATGAAGTTAATAAAACACAGCAGCTCAATCAGAAAACACAAGGATACGTTGAATTTGATCATGTAAGTTTTGGGTATAATGAAGGTCAGACGATTATTGATGACTTTTCTACTACAGCCCTGCCAGGTCAAAAAATTGCAATAGTAGGTCCTACAGGTGCAGGTAAAACTACCATAGTCAATTTGCTAATGAAGTTTTATGAAGTTAATGAAGGTAGAATTCTAATTGATCATATTGATATATCAGATATGACTAGAGATGAAGTGCATGATCAGTTTTGTATGGTACTTCAAGATACATGGCTCTTTGAAGGTACAGTTAAAGAAAATCTGATTTATAACCAAAAAAATGTATCAGACGAAAAAGTAGTTGAAGCAGCTACTGCAGTAGGCATTGATCATTTTATCAAAACTTTGCCAAATGGCTATGATACTGTACTGGATGATAGAGTCTCATTATCTGTTGGTCAGAAACAATTATTGACGATAGCCAGAGCATTAGTGAAAGATTCTCCAATGCTGATTCTTGACGAAGCAACGAGTTCAGTTGATACAAGAACAGAAGAATTAATTCAAGCAGCCATGGATAAACTGATGGAAGGTAGAACAAGCTTTGTGATTGCTCACCGTTTGTCAACTATTCAAAATGCCGATACCATTCTGGTTATGAAAGATGGCGCTATTATTGAAAGTGGAGATCATGAAACATTAATGAACGACCAAGGATTCTACTCAGATCTTTATAATAGTCAGTTTGAAAAATAAATCGGTAATAATTGAACAGTTATATGTGATGCGGGTCATAGAAACAGGAACCTCTAATTTCCAGCTTCTTGCTAATAGAGCTGTAACTAGGACACAAACAGTGAATCTAATTGACAAGAAAGTTATGTATAACTAACATGATTTTATAAGACTAGAGAAAGGGCTGGAAATGTATGGATCCCCGTGGCACGATTGGATTTGAACTTAGAGAATTATCTATTTTACTGATCCGATATATTGAAAAAGAAAAAGCAATCAATAATCTTGAAGATATTCAAAGCTTACAAGCCTGGACGTTAGGCTATTTATATAAAAATCAGCATAAAACTATTTTTCAAAAAGATATTGAAAGAGAGTTTTCAATTCGTAAATCTACTACAAGTAATTTAGTTAAAAGAATGAAAAAAAATGGATTTATCGAAGAAAAAAAAGGAACTCAAAGTGACAAGCGCTTGAAACAATTAGTCTTGACAGAAAAAGCAATTGCACAGATTCAAGCTTTCAAGCCATATGTTCATCGTCTGGAAGAAAAAATAACTGAAAATATCAACCCTCAAGAAATAGAGCAGTTCAAAGAAACGCTGGCAAAAATAAAAGCTAATCTCAGCTGTTGAATAAAAAACTCTGCTGATGGCACTAATTCAGGTGGGTAGTTCTTGATGATCAAAGCCCTTTGCTTACCTATAAAATCTTTTGAAGCAACCTGTAAACGTATATTTTGAATTTACTAAAAGCTGTTGCTATACTGTTGTTATTGAAGGAAGCAGACGGATAGGAGGAATCATTTTGTCAGAAGATATTCTAAGAAATCGGATCATTGAAATTTATAAAAGTGATGAAGGTATCAACGGAAAAATAGGCGAATTGAAGACAGCTTTTCCTGATGGTGAAATTATAGAGAACGTAGAGCAACTTTATGAAGAAGGCATCCTTGTAATCAGAGATGGTAAAGGCTCAGGAAAAGAGTCATTTCTTTCTAAAGCAGATAATGACAAAGAAGTGACTGATTTTTATCCAGAAGTATTACGGTACAAGTAAAAACTGATAAATCTACGCACTGGTGAGTATCAACTACTTACCGGTGCTTTTTTGTATGGAATTTAGCCAAGTGTCCATTGAAAGGTATAATCAAATTGACTTCTAATGTAAGCTAAACTAGAATGAACTTGAATTAATTGTAGGTTAGATTAAAAAATAGAAATAATGAAGGAGATAAAAAATGGTTCAAACACAAGCAGGTCATACCTTTCTAGCTGAACTAGGTAAAAAAAGATTGCGTCCTGGTGGAGTAGAAGCTACTAATTGGCTGATTGAACAAGGACAATTCTCACAAGAAGCTCAAGTGTTAGAAGTAGCCTGTAATATGTGTACAACTTCTATTGAACAGGTTAAAGAGTATCGGTGTCATATTACAGGAATAGATTTAGATAAGCAGGCTTTAAAGCAAGCCGAAAAGAATATCCGAAAAGCTGATTTATCTACTTACATACAAATCGTTCAAGGAAATGCTTTGAAACTTCCATTTGAAGATGCATCATTTGATATAGTCCTCAATGAGGCTATGCTGACAATGCTGAATGACAAGGCTAAAGCAAAAGCTTTGAAGGAATATTACCGAGTATTAAAACCGGGGGGACAGTTACTGACGCATGATATTTCCTATATGAACAGAAGTATGGAGCCCAAGCTAAATGAACTGAGAGATACCATTAACATTAATGTAGCACCTTTACAAAGAGATGACTGGAAAAAATTATTCCTTGATTCAGGATTTACGGAAGTTAAAAGTAAAGGTGGACCAATGTCACTGATGTCACCCGTTGGAATGCTGAGAGATGAAGGATGCTGGAATACAGGAAAAATTATATTCAATGGTATGAAAAAAGAAAATCGAACGAGGTTCAAACAAATGATGCGATTCTTTAATAAATCAGGTAAAGAACTAGATTATATAGCTGTTTCCAGCAGAAAATAAGCGAGTATATAACATTAAGGGCTTTTTGAATTTGAGTTTTAACGAATAAAAGGTTACTGCAGTAATTAGTCAGTATGCTATAAATCTTGTTCCTTAGAGATTTAAGTATAAAATTGAATCTGAAAAGGATAATTCAGTTTTCTATTCGACTCATTTGCTTTAAACTGTAAATAATCAATTTATGAATGGAGTGAAGTGAATGGGACAAATTGTGTATACTAATTATTGGCTGAACCGACTTAGTGATGTAAAGAAAGAGCATGGTAGCTATGTAACTGAAGAAGAAGCAATAGATGGGATTAAAGCTTGGTGGGATCTGCATAGTGAACATTATCCTCATGCTCAGTTCAAGCGGACACAATCCGGAGCTCTAGAAGTCATCTATGATGATGATAATCACTACTATCGTATTGAAAAAAGAACAATAGAAGGTGCATTGCCTTCTAAGAATTATCGATTAAGAAAAGCTGGAGAAATTGAATCTCTGCGCTTTAAACATAGCCTTCACGAAGAAGCTTATCTATTTGATGAATTAGCAGAGCCATTACGAGATCGACTAGTAATTGCAATGGCAGATTCCAAAAAGTTACAAGATTATATTTACGATGAAGATGGTTGTCCAATAAAAAAAATAAATGAAAAATAATAATTGATTCATCAGGTCTCCGAGGGTATTAAAAAGCATCTTCGGAGGCCCTTTTTAATAAATATTTGAAATTCAGAAATAAAAATTCTACTGTAATCAGCTTATAAAATTTGTTTCAATAATTAACCTGAGGAGATAAACTAATAGAGACTCGGAGACGTTACATAATATTGGTTGGATAATAACTTTGCCTATGCAAATTCTTTCGCAAAGATCTTCAAATAAAGTATACTAATTTATAACAGACAATTTATAAGTGGGAGAATAATGGATGTTTACAGAAAAACGATTGACAGAAGCCTATAATAATGCCAAAGAAATGTTTTATGATGATTATTCTCGTATTGTGTTTATGAGTGATGCACACCGTGGAGATGGTAGTGTATCAGATGAATTTCTACGTAGTCGCAATCTTTTTGTGCACGCTTTAAAAGAATATTATGAAAGTGAGTATACTTTTGTAGAAGTAGGCGATGGAGAAGAACTTTTAGAATATTCAGAGTTTGAGCATATAAAAAATGCCCACACAGATGTATATGGATTGATTAAAAAGTTTTATGATAAAGACCGTTACATTCGCATTTTTGGAAATCATGATATCTTTTTAAAAAAGCAGAAATATGTTGAAAAGAACTATTACATTAATTATGACGAATACAGTGAAGAATATTTTGATTTCTTGAAAGGGATTGATCCGTTAGAATCCCTGGTTCTAAAGCATCGTCAGACAAGTCAGGAAATATTTGTGTTGCACGGACATCAAGGGGATGCACCGAATGATCAGTTCTGGTTTTTCACTATGCTTTCTTTGAAATACTTCTGGCGATTCTTACATCGATTTGGAATTCGCAATCCTGCCAGTCCGATTAAAAATGTATCGAAAAGACATAAAATTGAACGTAATTATAGTAAATGGATCAAGAAAAATAGGAGAATGCTGATATGCGGTCACACACATCGCTTCAAGTTTCCTAAAAATCGTGCAGTTCCTTACTTTAATACTGGGTGCGGGATTTATCCTTCTAGTATTACTGCATTAGAACTTTCTGAAGGAATGATTCGTCTTGTTCGATGGAAAGAAAAAGTGAATGATGATGGATTGCTGTATATCAAAAGGGAAACCATGAGAGGTCCGGAACCTGTTGAACTATTTGATATCCGCAAGCCAAAAGAAGTTGTGGAATATTTAGCTAAACTGAAAATTCAACGAACCAAAAAATCAAGAGAGGAAAGAGCTGCTTTCAGAGAAGAGAAGATGTAAAAATAAAGAGCAGTAAAATAGCCATTCGTCTTTATAAATAGAGAATGGCTATTTTTGTATGATTAATTTTTTAAAGTAACAGTTATCAGTTCAGGTCTGTTATTGATTCGAACAGGAATGATACTGTTTCCTAAACCACGACTAACGATCATATGAGTCTGATTTTCAGTATAGATACCAGCAGTATATTCAGGGAATATTCCTTGATCTGGAGCAATCAGTCCGCCGATGAAAGGAATTCTGAATTGTCCTCCATGGGCGTGTCCGCTGAATACTAACTGGAAATCCTGAGCTGCATAGGTTTCATATAATTCAGGACGATGAGAAAGTAATATTTTGAAACCTTCAAAACGACTAGATAGTGTTTTTAAGGTTTCCTCAGGACTGGAATTTTGGAATGTCGGATCTTGCAGTCCAGCCAACATTATCTGAGAAGAACCTTTACTTATAAAGATAGACTGGTTGTCTAGAATGGTTATTTCTCTTTCAACTAACTCTGCTTTTAATTGAACATACTCCTCACTCCAAGCTTCATGATTTCCCGTTACAAAGTATAAAGGAGCAATCTCCTTAGACTGATCAATAAATTCTAGAGCAGTAGGCAGATCTGTTTTTGATGAATCAATTAAATCACCAGTAAGAACAATAATATCCGGCTCTTCTTCTTGTAGTTTCTCAATAAGTTGGCTGCCCCAGTCTTTGTTATGTAAATCTGAGACTTGAGCGATCTTATATCCGTTAAAGCTTTCTGGCAGTTCCTCATCTTGTACAGTGAAATGAGTGGTTTGAATTGAATAGTTTCCCCAGAGCATCCAAAATATTAGTATAATGGTTATAGTTAAGGTAATAATCAGATATTTATGTTTTTTAGTAAAATTGATAGTTTGCTGTTTCAAGAAAAGGCTCCTATCGGCTACGGGCTTCAAAATATTATTTTCTAGAATTATAACATAGGTTTAGAGATAGTGAATTGAATAAATAGCGTAAGCTGATTAATTTTAGCTTAATGGGGAAATGGCTCCGCCGATACCTCTACCGATACCTCCGTCTGTGATCATTACTTTGTCTTCGTCAATATGGGTAATTTCCAGGAACTGTTTTTTGAATTCTTCTAAGGTAAGATTTTTATTTCGACAAGTCCAGATTTTTCCTGATTTTGAGAACCAAGTAGCTAATTCTTCCAGAGGCGGAAAATCTTGAAAGGTGATAGATGTTTCTTCAAGAAAATGAATTTGAAGAAAATGATATAATTTTGTTTTTTCATTAGTATTTGTCATATTGGGTCCTCCTGAATTAAGTCATTCCTGCATTCATTGTACGAATCGATATATATATAATACAAGTTTGATAAAAAATATCATTCATATGTAAGCGCATTCTAATTGATATAGTAACATAAAATGCAAGATAGAGTAAGCGAAATATTTGTTTCAAGTCAATTAGCTAAGTGTTAAATAATTAGCATTGTCAGAATCAATCAATGTTGTTTTATTTGATAACGAGTCCTAAAAGTATGGTAAACTCAAGGTATCAGTAATCATTTTTACCTTATTAATAAACATAATCAAAATTTATAAGGAGATTGTTATGAAAGAAAAACTATTACTATTTGATATTGGCGGTTCTTCTATTAAATGTGGTATCTGGGAGAATGAAAATTTATTGAATTTAGATAATATACAGACGCCTGATTCTTGGGATGAAATGAAAGAACAGTTTTTAATCGTATTTAATCGTTATAACGATGTACCTTTCAGTGGCGTAGGAATTAGTTGTCCAGGAGCGGTTGATACAGAAAATGGTGTGATTAATGGAATCAGTGCTATAGCCTACATCCATCGGTTTCCGATTAAGAAAGCATTCGAAGAATTATTCGGGCTTCCGGTCTCTATTCAAAATGATGCGAATTGTGCTGGATTGGCTGAGTTATGGAAAGGTAATGCTCAAGGTGCTAGTTCTGCTTGTTGTATGATTATTGGTACTGGAATAGGCGGTGCAGTGATTATTGACGGCAAACTTCATAGTGGTCATAATCTCTTTGGAGGAGAATTTGGATATCAGATTATTGATTCAAACAGCTCAACGACTTTAAGTGAAGTTGGGAGCCCCGTAAAAATGGCAAAAAACTACACAAAACAAAAAGCAGACGGCACAGTATATAATGGTGAAGATGTATTTAAGTTTGCTGAAAACGGGGATGAACTAGCTGAGAAAATGAGAAGTAAACTTTTGGATGCATTAAGTTTAGGCATTTACAATTTACTTGTTTCTATCAATCCAGAAAAAATTCTGATTGGCGGGGGCATTTCTAAAAATGCGAGTTTGATACCAGAGCTTAAATTGAGAACAGAGAATTTGCTGAAAGATAAAGGGGCAAAAGAACTTGATTTTGAAATTCAGGAATGCAGGTTTTTCAGTGATTCTAACCTGATTGGTGCTGCCTATCAATATGTATTGGAAAACACATAAAAATTGTAAGCAGTATAAAAAATCGAAATGATTAAAAAGAACTTTATGCTATCAAAGTATAAAGTTCTTTTTTCTACGCAAAAATAAACATTCACAGCTCAGGATAGTTATCATTAGACTAACTATAAACAATAATGGATTTATTCCACTCTGTTCGTTGCACTCGCAACGAATGATTGGTAGAGTAGTCTAATAAGATAAAATTAGAATATGTAGATTCCATAGAAAATAATTAAATTTGATAAGAAGGGAGAAAAAGTCAGTGTCATTAATGCGCTTTATTAATAGAACGTCTCGTCTATCCGAAATGTATCGTAACGAAAAATTGAAAAAGTATGGATTGAGTGGTATGCATCATACCTATATTTTGAATATATGTAATAATCCAGGAGTTACGCAAGATCAATTAGCAGAAATTATTTTCGTAAATAAAAGTAATGTAGCAAGACAGTTGGCTGTATTGGAAAAAAGTGGGTTTGTAATGCGAGAACCAAATCCAAGTGATGGAAGAAAATTACTTGTATATCCAACTGAAAAAGCTCACACTGTGTATCCAAAAGTAGTGGAGATCTTGAAAGAATGGAATGAAATCATTCTAGATGGTTTTTCATCTGCTGAAAAGGATTTACTGGAGAAAACAATGTCAGATGTTATGAAAAAAGCAAAAACAGCAGTAGATACAATGGAAAAAGAATGAATTATTTAACAGAAGGGTAGTAGACATGAAATTATTTATTCAATACTTAAAGCCTTTATTTAATAGAATACTCAAGGGATTTTCCGTAAAATTTATCGGAACGATTATGGACTTATTTCTTCCTTTGATCCTAGCTTATATTATTGATTCGGTTATTCCAACCGGAAATATCAATCGTGTCCTTTTATGGGGCGGAGCAATGGTTATCTGTTCTATCTTAGCTGTAACCTTGAGTATTAAAGCAAACCGTATGGCTTCAAGTGTTGCAAAAGATGCTGTACAAGTTATTCGTCACGATCTTTATGAAAAGATTTCTTATTTATCAGCTAGTCAATCTGATCAGTATGGGTCTCCTTCCTTAATATCAAGATTAACTTCTGATACATATAACCTTCATCGTACCATCGGATTGATGCAGAGAATAGGCGTCCGAGCACCCGTTTTACTCATTGGTGGGATCTTAATGACAGTCACTTTAGATCCAGTATTAACACTGGTTATGCTTGGGGTTTTACCATTTGCAACAGTAACAGTGTATTATGTTTCCAAAAAAGGTGTTCCGTTATTTGATCAGCTTCAACAAGAAGTAGACCGACTGGTGAGGACCGTAAGGGAAAACATCACAGGAGCAAGAGTGATTAAAGCATTATCTAAATCAGAATACGAAAAAGTGCGATTCGAAGGTGTGAACCAGAGAGTGGTCAACGCTGAGACAAAAGCAAATCAGACCATGGCCGCTACAACGCCATTAATGAATCTTTTTTTGAACTTAGGTTTAACTTTTGTTGTGCTGACCAGTGCCTACCGTGTAAACGAAGGCTTAATTCAACCGGGTGTGATTATCGCCTTTATGACTTACTTCACTATTATCTTGAATGCGATGCTGAGTATTACCCGGATTTTTGTTTTGTTTTCCAGGGGGATTGCATCCGCTGATCGTGTATATGCTATTTTACACACAGAGCCCGATCTAGAAGTAGAATCGATTGACCGAAAAGATGACTCTGCACATATCCGTTTTGACCACGTTTCTTTTGGCTATGGGAAGAATCCTATTCTCGAAGATATTGATTTCACTTTAAATAAGGGAGAAACATTGGGAATTATTGGAGCGACAGGAAGCGGGAAAACAACAATAATGAAGTTGCTGCTGAGGTTGTATGATCCAGATGATGGAATTATACGGATCAATGGTATGAATGTAAATAGTATGAATTTAAAAGAGCTGCATACGAAGTTCGGTGTAGCCTTTCAGAAAGATTTTCTGTATGCAGATACTTTAAGCGAGAATATTGATTTTGGACGAGATCTATCTCAAAAAGAAATTTTGAAATCAACTGAATCAGCTCAAGCAAAAGAATTTATCGATTCATTAAACAGTGGCTTAAAACATCGCTTGACTCCAAAAGGAACGAACTTGAGCGGAGGCCAAAAACAGCGCGTATTGTTATCTCGGGCTTTAGCAGGCGATCCAGAGATACTCCTGTTAGATGATTCTTCTAGTGCTTTAGATTACAAGACGGATTCCAAATTAAGAAAAGCTTTGACGGAACAGTACCAGGACACCACAACGATTATGATTGCTCAACGTATCAGCTCAATTCAACAAGCCGATCAGATTATTATGCTTGATAAAGGTCGAATAATTGGAAAAGGAACTCATGAAGAGCTGCTGCGAAACAGTGAGCCGTATAGAGAAATTTATCGTAACCAGTCAGGAGGGGAAGAAATTGCATAGAGGCGGAAGCAGAACAGGATCTTCTGATCCAAAAGCATCAGAAGAATTACAGACAAGTCGTTTGCATGTCTTAAAAAGATTATGGGGCTATTTATTTTATTATAAGTGGATGCTGATTACTGCAACTGTTTTGATGGTTACTAGTAATTCTTTTTCACTGATTGGTCCTTATTTGTCAGGACTAGCCATTAATGCGATCCAGCCAGGACCAGGGAACGTATTATTTCAGCAAGTTTTCTTTTACGTTACATTAATGATTGGCTTCTTTGTGCTCTCTTCTATATTAGAATATATCATGCAGATGATAATGATTCGACTGACTCAACGAACGATCAGACGGTTGCGAAGAGATGTATTTAATAAAATGTCAGAATTACCTGTGGGATTTTTTGATCAGCATCAAACTGGAGATATCATCAGCCGTATTACTTATGATATTGATACAATCAATCAATCACTACAAAATGATTTTATTCAGATCGTAACGAGCGCAATTACGATTATTGGTTCATTATTGATGATGTTACTGATCTCTCCAGTATTGACTTTAGTGTTTGGAGTAACGATTCCAGTTTCCATTTTTTTGACTAGATACATGGTCACTCGTTTCCGACCATTATTTAAAAAACGTTCAGTTAAACTAGGGGAACTAAATGGTTATGTGGAAGAAATGATTTCTGGTCAGCAAACTATCAAAGCCTATAATCAAGAGGAAAATATGATTTCGCGCTTTGATGAAAAGAATGAAGAAGCTGTGTCAGCTTACTATGATGCAGATTATTATGGAAGCATGGTGGGTCCTTCTATAAACTTTATTAATAATTTATCCCTATCACTTGTAAGTGTAGCTGGTGCTTTACTTTATTTATTTAATTATCTCACTCTAGGAGCTGTTTCGTCATTTGTCTTATATTCTAGACGATTTTCTGGTCCAATCAATGAATTAGCAAATATTATCAGTGAACTTCAGTCTGCTTTTGCAGCAGCAGAAAGGGTATTTTTATTAATGGATGAGCCGTCGGAAGCAGAAGATATACTAAATGCCCATGTATACGATAGCCCTGAAGGAAATGTTCAGATGGAAAATGTTTCTTTTGGATATACACCAGATAAAATGATTATTCAAGATTTAGACTTTAAAGCTCCAAGTGGAAACGTAATTGCTGTTGTGGGACCTACAGGAGCTGGAAAAACAACGCTCGTAAATCTGCTAATGCGCTTTTATGACCCGAATGCTGGAACGGTTCAACTGGATCAGATTGATACGACACATGCTACAAGAGAAAGTCTCCGGTTATCTTATGCAATGGTTTTACAAGATACCTGGCTATTCAGTGGCACGATTTTTGAAAACCTGGCATACGGCAAAGAGAATGTTACAGTTGAAGAAGTGGAAGAAGCAGCAAAAACTGCACAAATCCACGATTATATCATGAGTTTACCAGATGGATACGAGACAATTATTGATCAGGAAGGTTTAAATATTTCTCAAGGGCAGAAACAACTCTTAACGATTGCACGTGCTATGATCTTGGATGCTAACTTGCTTATTTTAGATGAAGCGACTTCAAATGTAGATACACAGACAGAAATGAAAATTCAAGATGCCATGCAGAAACTAATGAATGGAAAAACATCCTTTGTGATTGCACATCGCTTATCTACTATACGGAATGCCGATACCATACTAGTTGTTAGAGATGGTCGAATCGTTGAGCAAGGCAACCATGAGGAACTGCTGGAAAAAGAAGGTCTGTATTCCGATTTATATCATTCTCAATTTGAAAGTTATGCGTAGCATGGAAAAATGTAAGATTTTGTTCTATTAAAGATGTATCTTTTATTTTTAAAGTATTAAAAACTTGGTTTTTCATTTTTGATTGAATCAGGTAGAATGTAGGTAAGTTAATTATTAATAAAAGGAGTGGAATAAAATGGGACTGTTCAACGGCTTAATGGGGAATGCAACAGATGCTAATCATGATAAGGTAAGAAAAGATTTGGAAAACGTACTTTTACCAGATGAGAAAATTGAATTGGCATATAAATTAGTAAGGGACCTCGTAGTTTTTACGGAGTATAGACTGATTGTAGTAGATAAACAAGGTATGACAGGTAAAAAAACTGATTATAAAACCTTCCCATATAAAAGTATTTCTCGGTTCAGCGTAGAAACTTCGGGACATTTTGACTTAGATGCTGAGTTGAAAATATATATTTCAGGAGCATTAGAACCTGCTCAAACTCTATTGTTTAGAAAAGATGATAGCATCAATGCGATTCAGAAAGCACTGGCAGCTGGAATTATGAAGTAGAGATTGATTATCAGATATAAAAAGCATATTGTTCTATAAAGACGATATGCTTTTTATGTATCATTAGGCATACATAAAAAGCGTATCGTAGCTGTACTCTCAAAAATATTATTAAACGCTAGGAGTAAGAAAATGAATCAAGATAATGTAAGAGAATTTATCCATGTATTCAATGAACTTCAAAAAGTGATTGCTTCTAAGTTAGGAGAAGATGCCGATACAAATTTTGGGTCTTTACTATATGCTGCTAAAGAAAAACAAGATAAAGTGATCATAACGTATAAAAGAAAATTAGATATTTATAGACAGTTCAGGAATATACTCATCCATAGTACGATTAATGAACATGAATCAATCGCTAATCCAAGTCAAGCACTGATTGAAGAAATGAAAGAGGTCACAGAAAAAATTAAGCACCCAAAAGTGGTCAGTGATCTGTTCTTGGAAAAGGTTATCAGTTTTAATCAAAAGGATAAATTGAAAGATGTTTTAGAAACAATTAAAGAAAACCAGATCTCACAGTTTCCAGTCTTTCATGAAAATAAATTAGTAGGACTGATTTCTGAAAATGGGATTACTAATTTTCTTGCTCATTCAATTACTGATGATCTGATTTCAATCAGTGGAACGACTGTTAAAGACATACTGGATAATGATAACGAAAAAAACTCATATGAAATCATACCAGAAAATAAGTCGATTTTTGATATTGAGTCTATTTATTCAAAGAAAATAGAAGAGGGAATTGTGGCTTACTTTTTATTGATTGCTAAAACAGATAATGTGACCAGTCCAAGTGATTTGACCGGAATCATCACACCTTGGGACATGCCGGAAATCATTGAAAATAAATGAAATTATAAAAGGATCATACTCTTACTAGATGTTTATCCTTTCAATATAGAGTAGGTTTGGAAAAAATTATATGATTAATTTCTATCGTAATAATCATATAAAATGATATAATAAATCTAAACTATCTATTAAGGAGGATAAAAAGTGTCAGCGATAAAGGGAATAGACTTGTTACCACCGAAAGTCACAACTGCTCAAGCTTTACAGTTATACAAAAAAGTAGCTCAAATAAAATCAGCTATAGGAAAATTGAATTCAGAGTTAGAGCATTCTGTGGTGAATACTCAACTGATTCAGATGCTTACGCTTAAAGAATCTGTGCAATCAACTAGAATTGAAGGGACACAAGTTACTTTTGCCGATATGATAGAAGAAGCAACTAAGAAAAATAAAAGCAACGATGTAATTGAAGTAGAAAATTATGTAGAGGCTTTATCTGAAGGAATAGATTTAATTAAAAGCGGCATGCCAATATCTTCAAGATTAATCAAACAGCTTCACCGTATATTAATGGGAAAAAATACTAGAGGTACTACATCTTCAGCTGGTGATTATAGAATGATACAAAATTTTATTGGACCAACTAATAAGATCGAAGATGCTGTATACATTCCAATAAATGCTAACGAAATCGGTAATTATATTACTAATTTAGAATACTATATTAATTCAGAAAAACATTTTACATTTACAAAAGAAATCAATGACTCTATTGAAGTACTATTAGATGAAGATTCAGATCCTTTGATAAAAACTGCTATCATGCATGCTCAATTTGAATCTATACATCCTTTTTTAGATGGTAACGGACGTATGGGAAGAATTTTAATAGTTTTGAATACAATGCGAGATGGTTTAATAGATAAGCCTGTTTTTTTCGTAAGTGAAGAACTGGAAAAGGAAAGGATAAGATATTACAATCTTCTAAATGGAGTAAGAGGAAAAGAACCAGATTGGTTTTCGTGGATTGACTTCTTTTTAGATGCCTGTCAGAGAATGGCAGATAATATGCTTGGTAAATTAGAGAGCATTACTTCACTCGCGAAAAAGGGTTTAGAAAAAATCAATAATGACAGAAGTATGACAAACCACATTTATCTAACCATGTTCGTTAGACCTTTTATATCGGTTAGAGAAATGGCAGATAGATTGAATATAGCAATATCGACTGCTCGTAATGGATTGAACTTATTGGTAGAATTAAAATTGATAGATGTTGATAAAACTAAAAGAAAAAATAAAATATATGTTAACTATGATTTACTAAGATTACTATAAATGTAATTGATTATCAAACCGTTTATTCATTTAATTAAACTATATAGTATAAAAATTCAACAAATATCAAATCCATAATACGTCTTTATACTCTGATGTATTATGGATTTGTATTATTTAAAGTAGTATTATTTTATTTGAAACAAGAGTTTCTTAAGGAGCTTTAATTATTTATTTCTTCAACATACTCCCAAGTATGACCTAGATCATCAGATACATAAAGAGCTTTAACCCCGCCATTATAATCTCCATCCGTTCCTTGTCCAACGGTCATGTACAGTTTTTCGTTTTCTATATAAGGCATGTCAGGTAAGTCAAATGGATTATAAATTAAGTCTTCACTTACTGTTACTTCTACTTCAGGAATTTCAATTTTTTCGAAAGTTACTCCACCATCTTCTGTTCTATAGATAAATCCTTCAGATCCACCATTCTTTGAAAGTCCGATGAATCCAAGCTGTTCATCAAAAAAGATGATACCAGAAGAAACTCCAGAACTGGGATAAAAAGGTTCTTGATTGATTCGCTCCCAAGATGCACCTCCGTCAACGGTTTTTTCTAAAGCGTAGTAGCGACTTCCCGTTGCAGCATCAGTAATGGGTAGCTGAAATCCTATTTCTTCGGTTAAAAAATAGGATTCGACTTGATCTTTGTAATTGTACCCTAAGTCAAACGAATTTTTTTCTTTCTCCTGTTTTTCTATATAGTCGTCAGAAAGAGTAAATGAACGATCGATAAATCTTTTAGGTGTAATCGTATCTTCTTTACCAGCTATATAAACAGAAACGGCATATCCAGCGTATTCCTCATCCGAATACGAATCTGGCACACTGATGTTATTGCCTTCATCATTGATCCAGTAGATCCCTTCTGAATTGTTTCCCCAGCTCCTATATCCTTGATAATAAATACTGTAAGTCTCTTCCTCTGACCAATCCATAGTGATTTCTTGGAGCGGTATAGCTTTAATAGCATCGACTAAAGGCTGCAATCGTTTCGTTTCATTCAATTCATAATTTATAATCCCATTTAATCTAACTTGGATTTCGTCACTGCCTTTATCCAGAGTAAGGAGAAAGGCTTCAGTTTCTTCGTTTTGATTTTTCCCATAAATAAGTGTATAGAGTGATGTTATTTTTCCAGTAGAATCATAAGTCAAATTGAGATCAGAAGATACATATAATTCAGCAGGTAATTCAATTTCTGACTGAATATCTGCAAAAATCCCCTCTAAAGAATTTTCAAAGATATTATTATGTTCGAAGGCGATTTTCTTAGTATTGACCAGGTCGTCAATCACCCATGAAAGTTTGCCATTATAGGGTTGAGCACTTTGATAAACAAAATATCCAGTGGTAGCTGTTATACTAAGTAATAAAATTATAGCGGTATAGAACCAGTAAGTACTGATGCTTTTTAAGCGAGTGCTTGCTTCAGTATATTTATTAGTATTTCTATTTCTGAAATATATGAATAGACAGACAAAGAGCCAAATGAGTAACAAAATGGCGCATCCGATTATAATAGGGGCATTTCTTCTTACCCCACCATACATGGACAGGTAATACAGATAATAAGCAGCAATCATATAGATTATCACCACTAATGGGTTCAGAACTAAGGCTTTAAATATATCATTCTTTTTTTTCAAAAAAACACTCCTCGTATAATAAGTATGTAGTTAAGAATTGTTCTTAACTTAGTTGATGGATTAACTGTTTGAAAGAATGGAGCTTTCTCCCCCATGGGGGAGAAAAATTTCAAAAAGTCGCTTTTGATGATCCATTCACTTTAGTTCTTTGATAATTAAATATCTTGGTTATCGCTTGGTCATTCCGTGCTGTTTCTGTGTAAAATAGAACTAGATGGAAGATGGTTCTAAATGGGATGAAGCTTTCCCCTCCTTGTAGTTCGACTACTCATTAAGCATGCTTCCCGTCACAATGTTGAGACTATTTACTCATAAGCTGTATGGCTTGGTTCTTGTGTCCGT
>NZ_FOSJ01000019.1 GCF_900114235.1 Marinilactibacillus piezotolerans
AGGGGGGGAAGAGGTGCCTTTTTGTATTTTAATTGATAGAGCAACGATAGTTGCATTAAAACAACACGAAAAAACAAAAAAATTGGTAATTACTAGAAAATAAAAGGGGGGAATAAAATGAAAGCTAGAAAACAAGGGAACTCTCTAACTCTAAGCATTCCTAAAAAATTTGGAGTAGAAGAAGGTCAAGAATTTATGGCATTTAAAGGAAGGCGCGGGGGAGTTGTTTATGTTCCAGTACAAGAAGATATCTTTGAAAAAGCACTTGAAGAAGGAAGAAGTCTTAGATATGAAGAATCATTAGAAGAAATTAAGCCGGTTGGAAGAGAGATGACTTAATGGTATATAAAGTTAATGGTTATTTACCACAGCAGGGGGATTTAGTATGGATTAACTTTGATCCTAGCATTGGGAAAGAAATTAAAAAAAGGCGACCAGCTCTAGTTCTAAGTACCAAACAATATAACGGGACAACAGGAATGATTGCTATTTGTCCTATAACAAGTACCAAGCGGTTTGGATTTGTTGAAATAGATAAAAATCAGAAAGTGAAGGGATGTGTCAATCCATTACAACTCTACACTTTTGATTTTATAAATGAACTTAGACAGGTTGAATACATTGAACCATTAAATGATGAAGATATGGCAGCTGTTGTTCAAATGGTCGAAAACATATTTAAATTCTGGAAATTAAAGGATTCTGCTAATGGAGAAACTTGAGGTAAATAGGTTTCTCTATTAGCTTTTTTCGTATGAAAACTTATATAATGGCAATCAGTTCCTTTTTACAGAAGGGTTTTAATGTGTAATTCATTTGACAACTCGAGATCTTTAGGGAAAATTTTTAGCCATTTTTTAAGTGAGTTTTCTGTAAGAAATTCTTTTGTTCTCTCCAGGCGGTGTTTTCTCCGTCTTTTCAAGCGCCTAGCACTACGAAAATTTCTTCTATCTTCATTTGCATTTCGATCTGCTTCTTCAAACAAACGAACGCCTGCATCAATGATTTCACCAGTTTCTTCATTGATAATTCCCCAGCCTACACTAGAAATACCAATATCTAACCCTAATACTAAATTGGACATAATTTTATACCTCCCATTATTACTATATTGATAAGTATATCACAGAGTGGTAACGTTTTTAATATCATAATAGAAAAATAATATGCTAATATCTTATTAAGATTTAAATGATTTAATTTACTGATTAACAAAATTGTGAGAAGTGATTTATTTATAGTGGCAATGTGCTAAGATTATCAGTAAAGCATAATTTTTAATTCGGAAAGGAAACAATATGTATGAAGAAAATATATTTAGGCGGACCGCTTTTCAGTGAAATGGAAGCGAGTTATAACAAGTGGTTGGCTAATGAAATTAGAAGTAAGCTTAATGTGGAAGTTTATAATCCGGTCGAAAACGAAGCAATAAATGATAAGTCGGGCTATGCAGATAGTATAATGATTGCGGAAGGTGATAATGCACATTTAGAAACATCAGATGTATTGGTAGCTTTACTGGATGGGTCAGTTGTGGATCCTGGGCTAGCTGCAGAAATCGGGTATTTTTATTCGATGAATAAACCAATCGTTGCGCTTTATACAGATTCAAGACAAGGAAGCTTCGGGAACCAGCAGAAACTGGATGCAATCGACGAAGTTGCAGAATCTCAGTTTTCTTATGTAAATCTATATATAGTAGGCTTAATAAAAAAACGAGGCGTCATTGTAACGTCTAAAGAAAAATTACTTAATTGTTTGGAAGAAATCATAACTAATTAACAAAGAGGGATTCTATGTTAAACAGTATCAATCAGACCATTTATAAAAAATGTCTATTTCCTTTATTTTTTTCATTATTTGGTTCAGCCATGTTATATTGTTGGAATTCAGGTAACGTAGAAGGGTATTTTGAAATTTTTACTGGTATTGTCCTGTTAATTATTTTTATTTACGCTTTAAGAAACATCTGGTTATTTGCGGATCAAAATGTAAGAACGAAATTATATAGAAACATAGCGATTTTTGCTGTAATACTGAATCTTTCGACTTATGCAGTTTCTATTGTCTTTCAAGGGGTTGTTGCATTTATATTTGCAGTTTTCATGATAATCGGTTTCTGGAAGCTCATTACAAAATAGCGAAAATAAATTTTAATTACGATTTAAGAATCTTATATATTAAGTAAAATGAGAACCTCAAACTTACTATTTGACCTTTTTTGACCTTTGGAGTACAATATCTTTAGTTTCATTAATCAACGTATGTTAAAATGAATTTGATTGAATTTAAGGAGGACATTAAAAATGAATTTAGTACCAACAGTTATTGAACAATCACCCCGTGGTGAACGTGCATATGATATTTATTCTCGTTTACTGAAAGACCGCATTATCATGCTCGGTGGACCAATTGATGATCAAGTAGCCAACTCAGTGATCGCACAATTACTCTTCTTGGATGCTCAAGATCCAGAAAAAGATATCTACCTATATATTAATTCTCCAGGTGGTAGTGTAACGGCTGGATTAGCAATCTACGATACAATGAATTTCATCAAGTCTGACGTTCAGACCATTGCGATTGGACTTGCTGCTTCAATGGGAAGTTTCTTACTAGCAGCAGGGGCAAAAGGAAAACGTTTCGCACTACCTAATGCAGAAATCATGATCCACCAGCCATTGGGTGGCGCTCAAGGTCAAGCAACTGAAATTGAAATTGCTGCAAGACATATCTTGAGAACACGTGAGAGATTAAATAATATTTTAGTAGAACGTACTGGTCAACCACTAGATGTTATTGAACGTGACACAGATCGTGATAACTTCATGATGGCTGAAGAAGCGAAAGAATACGGCTTAGTAGATGAAATTATGGATAGCACAGCTGATTTGAATAAATAATCATCTATTTTTAAAAATAGATAAAACTGTATAAATAGAAACAGGATCTGTATATGATGCAGGTCCTGTTTTTTACATAACAAAACAGTATTGATTGATCTGAGATAATAAAATACAAATAACAAGTTGGAATGAATCCTGAATTAGTTCCTTATGAACAACCGTCTCACTGGTCATATATATTTTAGAGCGTTATAATAAAAAGAGTTAAGAATATAAAGAAGGGAGAGGATATGTTGGATATTTCGAGCATCAAAGTTTCAGAGGTAACGACTGAAGGGGGCATACATTTTGGAAATGAAAATGCGCCTGTAAAAATAGTCGAATTCTTAAATTTAAAGTGTCCTTTTTGTAAGCAGTGGTGGGAAAATGCTACTCCACTTTTAGATTCTTATGTAGAAGCAGGAAAAGTTGAAAGAATCGTTAAACTATTTGATAAAGAAAAACCAAGTTTGAAAAAGGGTAATGTGATTCATCGTTATCTGGACTACAACAACTCGGACAAAACGAAAGAAGATATTTCTTACTTTCTTGCACACCAGAATAAGTGGGGAAACTTGGACGAACCAGAAGTCGCAGAATATGCTGTCTCTAAACGTAATTTGCAAGTACAAGAAAATTTAGCAGAAGCTGAAAAGATTGTATTAGAAGCAGAAAAAGCGAATGTTACACTCGTTCCTTCTGTATTTATAGGAGAGCATATCTTTGATGAACATATTTCGAATGAAGAATTGAAAGAAATCATTGAAACTAACTTAAATTGAGAAAGATTAAATCGTAGGAACTATGATTAGGTGGGCAAAATCCGTCCTTTTAATTTATGTGTACGGGTTGAAAATTGCCCCGCATATTGTTATAATAAATTTGTAGGTAAATAAGAAGTGTTAACAAGGTCGCAACAATAAAATTCTTTTGCTAAGAAGTGAAAAGAATTTAATCTGTATGCAGTATGAACGCTAGCACTTTTTCGCTGCGAACTTTTTGCACTTTCGATCGAGAAGTTATTCTCAATAGTATGGTGTGCTTGCAGCCGGGAAAGAAGGTCTAGAATGCTGTCAGTTATCGAAAAAGTTGCACCGGATATATTTCAGACTTTAAAAAGACGTTATCATATTTTGAAGCAGATTGAAAAATCTGGGCCAATAGGAAGACGTTCTCTTGCAGGTCGACTCGGGTTTACCGAACGGGTTTTAAGAAGCGAAGTAGAAATTCTGCGTGATCAGGGATTAATCAAGATCTCTTCTGCGGGAATGGAATGTACTTCTGCTGGTATAGAAATCTTTCGTCAGCTCGAACGTATGATGGGACAACATGTCAGGTCAAAAGATCAGGAAACAAGGCTGGCTAACACATTAAAAATTAGTCACTGTATTATTGTTCCTGGGAATTCTGATGATGATATTCGTATATTGGAAGATATGGGACACGCTGCGATAAAGGCTCTGGATTTTCTTTTGCCTGAGGGAAAGAATGTTGTCGCCGTGATGGGTGGTACAACAATGGTAGAAGTTGCCCATGCAATGGATGAGAAATTTGGAGAAAATCGACAGTTACTCTTTGTTCCTGCTCGTGGCGGGTTAGGAGAATCGGTCGACATTCAAGCGAATGTTATTGCAGAAACGATGGCTAGAAAATCCGGTGGAAAAAGCAGAGCGCTTTATGCCCCGGAGCATGTGCGTTCAGACACGTATTCACTTCTGTCAGAAGAACCGGAAATTAAAGAAACGCTTCAATTAGTTGAAAATGCTTCTTTAGTTTTGTACAGTATAGGTAGTGCTTTTGAAATGGCAGAACGTCGTGGCATGGATGAAGAAACACTGCGTTTATTAAAAGAGAAAAATGCTGTTGCTGAAGCTTTTGGAGAATTTGTTAATCCTAATGGAGAGATTGTATACAAGCTCTCTCGTATCGGCTTGCAATCAAGTCAGATGGGACGTATTCCTCATGTAGTTGCAGTAGCAGGTGGAAAACGAAAAGCAAAAGCAATCGAAGCTTATGTAAAAACTGTCCCTCCGCACACATGGCTAGTGACGGATGAGGCAGCAGCTAACGAGATTTTAAATGGGGGAAACCCCTTAAAATAGAAACGAAAATTTAAGGAGGAAACAAGTATGTCAAAGAAAGTAGCAATTAATGGGTTTGGACGTATTGGACGTTTGGCTCTGCGTAGAATCCTAGAATCAGATACAAACCTAGAGGTCGTAGCAATCAACGACTTAACAGATAATGAGGATCTAGCTTATTTATTGAAATATGACACTGCACAAGGACGTTTCCCACACGAAGTAGAAGTTAAAGATAATGCAATTTACGTTGCTGGAAACGAAATTAAAGCTTTCGCTGAAAAAGATGCTAGTCAATTACCATGGGGAGACCTTGGAATCGATATCGTTTTAGAATGTACAGGTTTCTATACTTCACCAGAAAAATCTCAAGCGCATATCGATGCTGGAGCAAAACGTGTATTGATTTCAGCACCTGCTAAAGGTGATCTTAAAACTATCGTATTTGGAGTTAACCATGAAACAGTTGAAGCAGATGACAAAATCGTTTCAGCAGCTTCATGTACAACAAACTGCTTGTCTCCAATGGTTAATGTATTGAACAAAGAATTCGGTCTTGACCACGGTTTGATGAGTACAGTACATGCTTACACTTCAACTCAAACATTACAAGACTCACCAGGTGGACGTAAGAGCCGTGCTGGAGCTCAAAATGCTATTCCTGCTTCAACTGGAGCTGCAAAAGCAGTTGGAAAAGTTATCCCTGAAGTTGATGGAAAAGTTGATGGAACAGCTGTAAGAATTCCAGTAGTAACTGGATCAATGGTTGAATTATACTCTGTACTGAATAAAGAAGTAACCGTTGAAGAAATCAATTCAGCAATGAAAGATTACTCTTCAGATGCATACTTGTACAATGAAGACGAAATCGTCTCTTCAGATATTATTGGGGTTCCTGCTGGATCAGTATTCGATGCTACTCAAACAAAAATCATCGAAGGTAACTCTGGTCAACTAGTTAAAACTGTTGCTTGGTATGATAATGAGTATGGTTTTACTGGAAACATGGTCAGAACATTAGACTATATGGCAAATCTATAAAATTTTTATTTAAGTGTTTCAAACTTAGTTGATTAGCGTCGATTAAGATAAAAAAAAATAAAGTTTTCAATTTTCTAAGGAGGAAATTGTATTATGTCAGTAAAAGTAGCTATTAACGGATTTGGACGTATTGGACGTTTAGCATTCCGTCGTATTAACGATGTTGAAGGATTAGAAGTTGTTGCAGTAAACGACTTGACAGATCCAAATATGTTGGTTCACTTGCTTAAATACGATACAACTCAAGGACGCTTCAATGGTGAAGTATCTGTCGGCGACGGCAAATTCACTGTAGACGGACGTGACGTTAAAGTATTAAGCGAACGTAACCCTGAAGATCTTCCATGGGGAGAGCTTGGAGTAGATATCGTCCTTGAATGTACAGGATTCTTTACTTCTCAAGAAAAAGCTGGATTACACCTTAAAGCTGGAGCAAAACGTGTAGTTGTTTCTGCACCTGCAACTGGCGATGTTAAAACAATCGTTTATAACACAAACCACGAAACTTTAGATGGATCAGAAACAGTTATTTTTGGAGCTTCATGTACAACTAACTGTTTAGCTCCAATGGCTAAAGCGTTAAACGACAAGTTTGGAATCGAAACTGGTTTAATGACTACTATTCATGCTTACACTGGAGACCAAATGACTCTTGATGGACCACATCCTAAAGGAGACTTCCGTCGCGCTCGTGCAGCTGCTGCAAACATCGTGCCAAACTCTACTGGTGCTGCTAAAGCAATCGGTCTAGTATTACCTGAATTACAAGGTAAATTAGATGGAGCAGCTCAACGTGTACCAGTTCCAGCTGGATCATTAACTGAATTACAAGTTATTCTTTCTAAAGAAGTAACTGCTGAAGAAGTTAATGCTGCAATGAAAGAAGTAGCTAACGAGTCTTATGGCTATACTGAAGATCCAATTGTTTCTTCTGACATTTTAGGAATGACTTATGGTTCATTATTCGATGCAACACAAACAAAAGTTATTTCTGCTGGCGGAAAACAATTAGTTAAAACTGTTTCTTGGTATGACAATGAAATGTCATACACTGCTCAATTAGTTCGTACTCTTGAATACTTCGCTTCTTTATAAGAAGAAAAGTGTTAAGCTACACTAACTGATCATTAACTGAACAGAACATGAATGAATAAGCGGGGGAGCACTCACTCTATGCGATAAACTATGGTAAAGAAAATGTTTGACGATTTGAATCGTTTTAACTGAAATCTTTTCATAATCTATCGATTTAGTATCGCGCTTCCCTGCTTTTTATTTTGTTCAAATAAACTTTTAGAGTGGCTGCTAGTTTTATTGACGTAATCTACTATAGACTATTATAGTTTTTTATTTGAATTACCTGAAAATAATTTAATCAAAGGAAGGTAGACTATTAATGCCTAAAAAAACAGTAAAAGATCTAGAACTTAAAGGTAAAAAAGTATTAGTGCGTGCTGATTTTAACGTACCGATGAAAGACGGAAAAATCTCAAACGATAACCGTATTCAAGCAGCGTTGCCTACCATCAAATATGTATTGGAACAAGGCGGAAAAGCTATCGTATTTTCTCACCTTGGTCGTGTAAAAACTGAAGAAGACAAAGCTGGTTTATCTCTAGCACCTGTTGCTGAGCGTCTAGGTGAATTATTGAATAAAAACGTTAAATTCGTAGCTCAAACTCGTGGAGAAGAATTAGAATCTGCTGTTGACGGACTTTCAGAAGGCGAAGTATTAATGTTTGAAAATACTCGTTTTGAAGATGTAGACGGCAAAAAAGAAAGCAAAAATGATCCGGAATTAGGCAAATACTGGGCTAGCTTAGGTGACGTATTTGTAAATGATGCATTTGGTACAGCACACCGTGCTCATGCTTCTAACGTTGGAATTGCTTCTAACGTTGAATCAGCAGCTGGTTTCTTAGTAGAAAAAGAAATCAACTTCATCGGTGGAGCAGTTGATGAACCTAAACGTCCATTTGTTGCAATCTTAGGTGGCGCGAAAGTTTCAGATAAAATTGGTGTAATCGAAAACTTACTTTCTAAAGCTGACAAAGTACTGATTGGTGGCGGAATGACTTATACTTTCTATAAAGCTTTAGGGAAAGGTATCGGTAGCTCGCTTCTAGAAGAAGACAAAGTTTCTTTAGCAAAAGAACTGATCGAAAAAGCAGGAGACAAACTAGTACTTCCTGTTGATTCTGTTGTCGCTTCTGAGTTTTCTAACGATGTAGAAACTGAAGTAGTAGAAGGAGACGTTCCTGAAGGAAAAATGGGATTAGACGTTGGACCTAAAACAGTTGAACTATTCGCTAAAGAACTTGAAGGCGCAAAAACAGTTGTATGGAACGGACCAATGGGCGTATTCGAAATGTCTAATTTCGCTAAAGGTACAAGTGATATCTGTGAAGTCTTAGCTAAACTGGATGATGCTACAACAATCATCGGTGGAGGAGATTCTGCAACTGCCGCTCAACAATTAGGATTTGAAGATGATTTCAGTCATATTTCTACTGGTGGAGGAGCTTCATTAGAATATCTAGAGGGCAAAGAATTACCAGGAATCGCTGCTATTTCAGATAAATAATTTAGTTTAAAATGGAACCATTAAAGAGTACAATAAGAGTAACTGCGGTAGTGAAAATTACCGCAACACTCTTTCTGATATTGATCAGAAAATACTAATCGAAAGAAGGAATGTAATATGCGTAAACCTATTATTGCTGGTAACTGGAAAATGAACAAAACGGCTACTGAAGCTGCATCATTCATCGAAGAGGTTAAAAATAATATCCCTTCTTCAGATAAAGTAGATGCTGTAATTGGTGCACCTAACTTATATACCCAAAGCTTACTTGATATGACTGCTGATTCAGAACTGAAAATTGCAGCTCAAAACTGCTATTTTGAAGATGAAGGTGCGTTCACTGGAGAAACTTCTCCTGCTGCCTTAGCTGATTTAGGTACTCAATATGTCATCATTGGACACTCTGAACGTCGTGAATATTTCGGCGAAACAGATGAAGATGTGAATAAAAAAGCTCATGCAATCTTTAACCATGGTATGATCCCGATTATCTGTGTTGGAGAAACATTAGAACAAAAAGAAGCTGGACAGACAAATGAACTGGTTTCTGGTCAAGTAACAAAAGCATTAGAAGGTTTATCTGATGAACAAGTTAAAACTTCTGTTATTGCTTATGAACCAATCTGGGCTATCGGAACAGGTAAAACAGCTACTGCAGAAGATGCGAACAGCACAATTTCTGTAGTCCGTCAAACTGTAGCAAAACTTTACAGTGATGAAGTAGCGGATGCAGTTCGTATTCAATATGGTGGTTCTGTAAAACCGGCTAATATTGCTGAATTGATGGCACAACCTGATATTGATGGTGCATTAGTTGGTGGAGCTAGTTTAGAAGCAGATTCATTCTTGAAATTATTGGAGGCGGCTAAGTAATATGAGTAAAGCACCTGTAGCAATCATCATCCTAGATGGATTTGGATGGAGAGAAGAGTCATACGGGAATGCTGTAATGCAAGCGAATAAGCCTAATTTTGATCGTTACTGGGAAACTTATCCACATTCTACTATGCAGGCATCTGGACTTGCTGTAGGACTTCCAGAAGGACAAATGGGGAATTCTGAGGTTGGACACACTAACATTGGTGCTGGCCGAATTGTATATCAAAGTATTACTCGTATCGACAAAGCGATCGAAGATAAAGAATTACAGACAAATGAAGCATTAAATGGTGCGTTCGATCATGTAAAAGAAAAGGATTCAGCACTACACTTCTTTGGATTAATCTCAGACGGTGGTGTGCACAGTCATTCTCGTCATCTAACTGCTTTATTAAAAACAGCAAAAGAAAAAGGCATCAGCAAAGTTTATGTTCATGCATTTACTGATGGCCGAGATGTTGCACCTGATTCAGGAGCTGGATTTATTCAGGATCTGCAAGATGTTATGTCAGAACTTGGCGTAGGTTCTGTAGCTTCTGTGTCTGGACGTTTTTATGCGATGGACCGCGATAATCGCTGGCCGCGTATTCAAAAAGCTTATGATGCAATTTTCAATGGTGAAGGTGTTAAAGCAACTGATCCAGTCGAAGCTGTTAAATCAAGCTATAAAAACGAAACAATGGATGAATTTATCGTGCCTACTGTTATCGAAAAAGATGGTAAACCAGTTGCAACTGTTCAAGATAATGATGCAATTGTGTTCTTCAACTTCCGTCCTGACCGTGCAAGTGAACTTTCACGTGCAATCACTGAACCGGACTTTGATGAGTTTGACCGTAAAAACACACCAAAAAATATCAAATTCATTACGATGACACAATACACTGCGGATATGAAAGCAGATGTTATGTTCCCGCCAATACACTTGAAAAATGTTATCGGGGAAGTATTAGCTGATCACGGATTAACTCAACTTCGCATTGCTGAAACTGAGAAATATCCACACGTTACATTCTTCATGAATGGTGGTACAAATGATGAATTTCCAGGAGAAAATCGTATCTTGATTCCTTCTCCAAAAGTTGAAACTTATGATTTGAAACCAGAAATGAGTGCTTATGAAGTAACAGATGCATTAGTTGAAGATATTCAAAATGATAAGCACGATGCAATCATCTTGAATTTTGCAAACCCTGATATGGTAGGCCATTCTGGTATGTTAGAACCGACTATCAAAGCGATAGAAGCAGTTGATGAGAATCTTGGTAGAGTAGTAGACTTGATTTTAGAAAAAGGTGGATCAGCAATTATCTTTGCAGACCACGGAAATTCTGATACTGAGTTGACTCCAGAAGGTAAGCCTCATACAGCTCATACTACTGTACCAGTTCCAGTCATTGTAACTAAAAAAGGACTACACTTGCGTAATGACGGTAAGTTAGCAGATGTATCCCCTACAATGCTTGATTTATTAGGGATTGAAAAGCCTGAAGAGATGACAGGGGAAAGCTTAATCATTAACGGTTAATATTTTCATCGTCTCGACATTAATGATGTATTTAACCACTTAAAAAGTGAGTATAAATAAAAAAACAAAAGTCAAAGGAGATAATTATAAATGCCATATATTACAGATGTACTAGCACGTGAAGTATTAGATTCTCGTGGTAACCCAACTATTGAGGTAGATGTATTTACAGAATCAGGCGCTTTCGGACGTGGAATGGTTCCTTCAGGTGCTTCAACTGGTGAACATGAAGCTGTTGAATTACGTGATGGAGACAAAGATCGTTATTTAGGTAAAGGTGTTACTAAAGCAGTTGAAAATGTAAACAATACAATCGCTGAAGCAATCATCGGCATGGATATCCGCGATCAAATGGGCGTTGATAAAGCGTTGATCGAATTAGACGGAACTCCAAACAAAGGTAAATTAGGCGCTAATGCTATCTTAGGCGTATCAATTGCTGTTGCTCGTGCAGCTGCTGATTATTTAGATCTTCCTCTATACAGATATTTAGGTGGAACGAACACTAAAGTGTTGCCAACACCAATGATGAATATCGTTAATGGTGGATCTCACTCTGATGCACCAATCGCATTCCAAGAATTCATGATCTTGCCTGTTGGAGCTCCAACATTCAAAGAAGCTTTACGTTGGGGAGCTGAAATCTTCCACGCACTTAAAGCCATCTTAAAAGATCGTGGACTAGAAACTTCAGTTGGTGACGAAGGTGGATTTGCTCCTCGTTTCGAAGGAACTGAAGACGGCGTTGAAACAATTCTTGAAGCAATCAAAAAAGTTGGTTTAGAGCCAGGTAAAGATGTATACCTTGGATTTGACTGTGCTGCTTCTGAATTCTACGAAGATGGCGTATACAACTATGCTAAATTCGAAGGTGAAGGCGGAGCAAAACGTTCTGCTGCTGAACAAGTAGATTACCTTGAAGAATTAGTAAACAAATATCCAATCCTTTCAATTGAAGATGGAATGGATGAAAATGACTGGGATGGTTTCAAACTATTAACTGAACGCTTAGGCGACAAAGTTCAATTAGTTGGAGATGACTTGTTCGTTACAAACACTGAGATTCTTAAACGTGGTATCGACAACAACATCAGTAACTCTATCTTAATCAAAGTTAACCAAATCGGTACATTGACTGAAACATTCAATGCAATCGAAATGGCTAAAAAAGCTGGTTACACTGCCGTAGTATCTCACCGTTCAGGTGAAACAGAAGATTCTACAATTTCTGATATCGCAGTTGCAACAAATGCTGGACAAATCAAAACTGGTTCATTAAGCCGTACTGACCGTATCGCTAAATACAACCAATTATTAAGAATCGAAGACCAATTAGGCGACTTAGCTGTATACGAAGGTCTAGATGCATTCTACAACCTAAAAAATAAATAATTTAATCTTCTGATCAACGGATCAAGAAAATTCGATAGCCGCTTACTGGAGTCTCCAGTAAGCGGCTATTTTTTTAACTAAGCTAGTCGTTGAAATTTAACAGATGACTAAATAAAGAAATTTGCTTTACTATAGTAAAATAAATGGAGAAGCTTGTTTTCTCATATCATTTAACTATGCTTTCGTAAATCTTCTTTGTCAGTTACAAGTTCGATTGTAGAGTGAGTTACATTATAATCCTGTAACTGGTTACGTACCTGTGTTTTGATTTTTGATGCATCCCCCATGTTTTCAGAAGAAACGAGTAAAGTTACTGAAAAAGCATTCTCTTGTCCATCAATAGACCAGAAATGAAAATGAGAAAAGTCATCAATCTCTTCGATGGCAAGAATGTTTTTTTCTAATTCATTCAAATCTACTCCTTTTGGCACACTTTCTAGAAAAATCGTTAAAGTATTATAAAACTTTGGAACAGCTTGAACAAAAATGTAAATGGCAATACCAATGGATAGTATAGGATCTAATATATATAAGTTTGAAAACTCCATAATGATACTTGCAAGGAGAACACCTATCCAACCAAGAACATCTTCTAGCATATGCAGATTCAGAAAACTTTCATTTTTGGATTTTCCTTTGCTCATAAGCCAGGCAGCATATCCATTGATTGCAATCGCAAAAATTGAAATCCACAGCATTCCAGATGAATTGACAGGTTGCGGATCGAAGAGTAAAGGAACGCTTCTAAAAGCGACTAGAATAGATCCAGCTAGTAAAACGACTGCTGTAATCAAGGCTCCTAGTAAAGAAAACCGTTGATAACCGAAACTGAATTTATCATTGCTTTTTTTGGTAGAATATTTCTGGAAAAATAAGGCAAGCCCTACTGAAACAGAATCTCCTAGATCATGTACAGCATCCGATAAAATAGCTGAACTATTGAAAATAAAACCAAAAATAAATTCCAGACCGGAAAATACAAGGTTTAAGATAAACACTATTCCAATGTTTTTGACAATTTTGTCATTTTTAGTAGTGAAATGGGAGTCATGGTTATTTTTATTTTGAATAGGCAATTCAATTCCTCCGATATATGATGTATAGTATACTAGTAGTAACTAAATTCTTACATTAATTATACTGTTCCTTGATTGTGGAACAAAATTATAAGAACTACAGAAATTTATTTAAAAGGAGAAAAGTAGTATGCTTGAAACATTTAGTTCATTTCACCCGGTTCTACAAGCTTTATTAGCGGGACTTTTTACTTGGAGTTGTACAATATTCGGTTCTGCATTTGTTTTCTTATTTAAAGATATCAATCGAAAATTCTTAGATGTGATGAATGGTTTTGCAGCCGGAGTTATGATAGCTGCATCTTTCTGGTCTCTATTAGCTCCGTCGATTGCCAATGCGGAAGATAGTGGGTATGGGATCTGGGCTTTTGTACCAGCTGCTGTTGGATTTATGGTCGGAGGATTCTTCTTAAGACTAATTGATGTAGTGATTCCGCATTTACATTTGAATGAACCAGAAGAAAATAGTGAAGGACCAAAAACTAAAGCTTCAAAGAACTTGCTTCTTTTTCTAGCTATTACCATACATAATATACCAGAAGGTTTATCAGTTGGTGTTGCATTTGGAGCTATCGTGGCAGGTGCAGCTAACGGAGATGCTTCTTTAAGTGCTGTGGGATTAGCTATCGGGATCGGAATTCAAAATATACCAGAAGGATCTGCTTTGTCCATGCCGATTAGAGCGGCAGGCAGTAGTAGACTTAAAGCGTTCAATTATGGTCAACTTTCAGCAATTGTTGAACCAATTGCTGCAGTTATCGGGGCAGTTGCAGTTATTTCTATGGCAGCTATTTTACCGTATGCATTAGCCTTTGCAGCCGGAGCTATGATTTTTGTCGTAGTCGAAGAGCTGATTCCAGAATCTCAGACGAACGGAAATAAAGATATTGCTACCTTATCACTAATGGTCGGCTTTGTGATTATGATGATTCTGGACGTTGCATTAGGGTAAGTTTAGAATAAGTTGAGTAAAGAGGAATTCATGTATATGTATCAATAATGGCTCTAGTAATACGAAAACGTTTGTGCTATATTAGGTAGTGAGAGACTTATGAAAGGGAGGTCAATTCCGAGATGTATGATATATTATTAGGATTTATGCTCGTATTATCAGTATTTATTATAATCGTAGTTGCAATGCAGCCAACAAAAACGCAGAATGCGTCTAATGCCTTTTTAGGTGGGGCAAGTCAATTATTTGGAAAACAAAAAGCACGAGGGTTTGAAGCCGTTTTGATTAAAACGACAATCGTCTGCATTGTACTTTTCTTTATTCTTGCAATAGCCCTGACTCGATTCTTTTAATTGATTTAAAATACAAACTGATCAAGGAGCAAATCCAAAGGACTTGAGCATAGCGATCCAGCATGCTTGAGTGAACAATGGAGTTGCTCTTTTTATTTTGACTCATCAGTGGTAAATGAAGGGCGATTTGCCCGGCATTGTATTTTGGTATTAAAAAAGTATCAAGTAAGGTAAAATAGAGGTATAGATTTAAGGAGTGAAAAGAATGAGAGATAGAACAATCTTTTTCGAAAAAGGACCGCGAGCCGTTTTGCTGTTTCACGCATTTACAAGTACTCCAAATGATGTGAGAAGTTTAGCACGTGCCTTAGAGCGGGCTGATTATACAGTTTATGCACCGACTTTATCTGGTCATGGAACAGAAAATCCGGATGATTTATTTAATTATGGAATCGAAGACTGGAAAAAAGACGGTGAAAAAGCTTATAAATTTTTAAAAGAAAAAGGATATGAAGAAATTACTGCTTTTGGGCTTTCTTTAGGAGGTGTTGTTGCTACACATCTTATGCTAACAAAAAATGTCTTAGCGGCAGGAACCTTTTCTTCACCAGTGATTGACAATCAAGAGAGCCATGTGCCGAAGAACTTTATGATCTGGTATGAAAATATGAAGGAACAAGCAGGATATTCTAGAGAAGAAATTGCTGGATTAAAGACAGCGGCTGAACCACAGTTAAAAATGATACTAACAGGGCTGAATGATTTTATACAAACGATGGTCCCACAATACAAAAATGTTGAAGGAAGTGTATTTATAGGGCAAGGTGGAAGAGATGAAATGATCAATCCTCATCAATCCGGTGAATACCGAGATGCTTTAGTAAATGCAAATGTAGATTTTCACTGGTACGACGAAGGCCCGCATAGTATTACGACTGGGCCAACTGGAAAAGAGTTGCAAGTCGACTTATTATCATTCTTATCTACATTAGAATGGAATGGAGGCAATACATGAGTAGAGAAATGAACGACGAAGTAAATGAAGAAATAGAACAGTTAAAACAAGAAATTATAACATTTATCGAACACAGTGAATTAAGCAGTGTGGAAGTCAATGATATCAGCGAAGGATTAAACAGTACAGGTTCCAAAGCTTTTAAAAAACTGGTGAACGCCATAGCAGAATTAGAACGTGAAGGGAGAATTATACTGACACAGCAAGGGCGATTTAAACTTAAAGAGGCAGAACCAGTTATGCAAGGGGTATTTAGCGGAACAGATAAAGGTTTTGGATTTGTCCCTCTCGAAGAATTTGAAGAAGACATCTTTATTCCACCGCATGAGACAAATTCTGCCTTGAATGGCGATTTAGTTACGATTGAAGTGACCAAGGAAGCTGTTCCATGGAAAGGCAAAGGACCAGTCGGAAGGGTACTTGAAGTAGTTGAACGTGCGACGAAATCACTTGTTGGAGAATTTCATGCGTATACAGATGATGAAGTAGAAAAATTTGGTCTATTTGGATATGTTAAGACACAGAACAAAAAGCTGCCAAGTATGAAACTTCAGATTACTGCTAAAGGAATTCGACCGGTCGAAGGCAGTATCGTTCAAGTTGAAGTAACACAGTACCCGAGATCAAGCGAAGAAGACATGTACGGAATCATTATGCGTACAATCGGACATAAAGATGAACCAGGCATTGAAATTTTAACAATTGTAAACAAATATGGGATTCCATCTGAATTTCCAGAAGAAGTCATTGAAGAAGCGGAAGCTGTACCAGAAAAGATTGCAGAAGAAGACTTAGCGGGTAGAAGAGATCTGCGAGACGAAGTAATCGTAACGATTGATGGAGCAGATGCAAAAGATCTAGATGATGCAGTGGTCGTCAAGAGACTTGAAAATGGGCATTTCCACTTAGGCGTTCATATTGCAGATGTTTCTCATTATGTAAAAGAAGACAGTCCTATGGATCAAGAAGCATTTGAACGTGGTACTAGTGTCTATTTAACTGACAGAGTTATTCCAATGCTGCCACAGAGATTATCAAATGGAATCTGCTCCCTCCATCCAAATGTTGACAGATTGACACTTAGTTGTGAGATGGAAATTGATCGTTCAGGAGACGTTGTCAGCTATGAAATATTCCCAAGTGTGATTCGGTCTTATCGTCGGATGACTTATTCAGCTGTGAACGATATACTCATGGAAAAAGATCCTGCAGCAATGGAGGAACATGCTGACCTTGTAGACTTGTTTGAAACAATGGGAGAACTTCACCATATATTGGAGAAGAAAAGAGAACAACGAGGTTCCATTGATTTTGATTCGATAGAAGCAAAAATCGAAGTGGACTCTGAAGGGAATCCAACTGATATTGTTATTCGTGAACGTGGTGTGGGGGAACGATTGATTGAATCATTCATGCTTGCCGCAAATGAAACTGTATCAGAATATTACGCAAAACGAGATCTACCCATACTTTATCGTATCCATGCTCGTCCAGACGAAGCTAAAATGCAGCGATTCCTGGAATTCGTTACTAGTTTTGGAATCAATGTAAAAGGAACAAAAGACAGTGTTTCTCCTAAAGACTTACAAGCTGTAATGAAAGAAGTAAAAGGAAAACCGGAAGAAACGGTCATCAGTATGCTGATGCTGAGATCAATGCAGCAAGCTAAGTATGATGTAGATCCTATTGGACACTATGGATTAGCTGCTGATTATTATTCCCACTTTACTTCTCCAATCAGACGTTATCCAGATCTGATTTTACATCGTCTGATTCATTACTATGATGAAATAGCTAAAGATGAAAAAGCACGTAAGAGATGGGAGAAAAAACTCCCTGAAATTGCAGAACACAGTTCTAAAACTGAACGCCGTGCAGTGGACGCTGAAAGAGAAACAGACGAGTTGAAGAAAACAGAATTCATGGAAAGTAAGATTGGTGAAGAATTTGAAGGTCTGGTTACATCGGTTACAAACTTTGGAATGTTCGTCCAATTACCCAACTCTGTTGAAGGATTAGTTCATATTTCAAAAATGAATGATGACTATTATGAATTCAGCGAACGTGGACTATTGTTGATTGGACAACATACAGGTAAAATCTTCCGAATTGGAGAACCTGTAAAAGTCAAACTGGTAGCAGCGAATAAAGAAGGATATCAGATTGACTTTGAATTATCTGACTTACCAGAAGGTGAAAAACCTAAGAAAAAGAAACACGATAAAAAAGCTGATCGTAAAAATCAGCATACACAAAAAAGAAAAACCAAGAAAAAAAGAACAGGCAAACGCAAGCAATAGCCTTAAATAGAAGGAGGGTGATATAGGTGCCTAAAGGAGAAGGCAAACTGATTGCTCAAAACAGGAAAGCTAGATATGAATATAGCATATTGGATACAGTTGAAGCTGGAATTGTACTCAACGGGACAGAAATCAAGTCTATCAGAGCGGGTAGAATCAACCTGAAAGATGGCTATGCAGGCATCCGAAATGGTGAGATGTATTTATATAACGTGCATATCGCACCATTTGAAAAAGGAAATCAGTTCAATCATGATCCATTAAGAACACGAAAGCTGCTGATGAAAAAGAAGCAGATCGACAAGTTCACTGGAGAGGTGAAGCAAGGTGGAGTGACGATCGTTCCACTAAAAGTCTATATTAAAAATGGATATGCTAAAGTACTCATCGGACTAGCTAAAGGGAAGAAACAATATGACAAACGCGAATCAATCAAACGCAAAGATCAGAAACGTCAAGTTGAACGTGCGTTGAAGGATTATCGTTAATTAAGGTTAAAAGCATCAGAACATAATTGTTCCGATGCTTTTTTATTCTAAATATACTCAACTTTAATATGAACTTTACCTCATTCTCTTAGCATCCGTCATATAAGTCTGTTACAATAAATAAGAAGACATAAATTGGAAGGAGCAACACTAATTATGACTACTAAAGGTGTCACGATTTATTTTGTTCGTCATGGAGAAACCTATTTGAACCATTACGGACGTATGCAAGGATGGAGCAATGCTCCATTAACGGATAACGGAATTGAAGATGTTCGCCGCTGCGGACGCGGATTATCTGATGTGAAATTTGATGCAGTATATACAAGTGATTTAACACGTACTCAAGATACAGCTTCTATTATTCTAGAGGAAAATAAACAGACTGATAAAATGGATATGGTTCAAATGCCTGAATTTAGAGAAGTGTTTTTTGGTTCATATGAAGGCATGCCCGGATCAGAAGCGTGGGGGAAAGTCGCTGAACATATGGGATACGACACTTCACGCGATATGTTCTTAAATACAGAAATTCCTGATCGAATGAATGCATTTCGAGAAGCAGATCCTTATCATGATGCAGAAAACTTTATGATGTTCTGGAATCGTGTGGAACAAGGTCTGATTAAATTGATTGACAAACATCGGGATACTGGAGAGACTATATTACTAGTAGCTCATGGGGGAACAATTCGTTATATACTACAGAACCTGATTCCTGACTTAACAGATACAAAAGCATTGCTGAACGCAAGTGTATCTGTAGCGGCTTATCACGATGGTAAATATCATCTTGACCGTTACAATGATGTTTCTCATTTTAGAGATGAAGAATAAAATTAGTTAGATTTGAGGATAAAGTATTGAAACCTAAAGCATTAGTATTTTTTGATCTAGATGGAACACTGTTAAATAATCAGTCAGAACTAGACCAGGATGTTATTGAAGCACTGGAAAAATTAAAAGTAAATGGTGAAGTGCCTTTTATTTCTACAGGTCGCAGCCATCTGCAAGTTGAACATGTTTTAAAAGAGACCGCTATTGATTCCTTTATTTCTTTAAATGGACATTATATTCAATATGAAGGTGAAGATGTCTATGAAGGCATTTTTGAGCAGAGTCTTTTAGATAGAATCCAATCTAAAGTTGATAAAACTGGTATTTCAGTTGCTTATTACAGTAAAAATGGATTCAGAGTTACTAGAAAAGACAAGAACTCCACTAAAGCATATGAATTTATTCACACTGAAGTTCCAGAAGTCGATCAAGAATATAAGGATCATCATGAAATTCTGATGGCTTTGCTTTTTACAGAGCATACAGAGCTGGATTTAGAATTTCTAGAAGAGTTTCCGGAATTATCCTTCTACCGGAATTCGCCTTTTTCTATCGATACAATCCTAAAGGAAAACTCAAAAGCAATTGGAATAAATCGTTTAGTTAAAAAATTAGGATTTGAAGATGTACCGACATATGCATTCGGAGATGGTCCAAACGATCTGGAGATGCTTAAAGAAGTTGATTACAGTGTAGCAATGGGAAATGGCACAACTGAAGTAAAAGCAGTTGCTGATTATATTGCAAAGAGTAATATAAATGGTGGCGTCGTAGATGGATTGAAACATTTTGGATTAATTTGATTGTAAATAAAAAGCGCACATTCCAGTTTCATTTTTTGTTTAAATGAAATCGGGATGTGCGTTTTTGTTATTTAAGTATATGTTTCATTCATCGTCTTCTACTAAAGAAACAGGATGAAATTCTTTATCTTTGCAAAGTAGGAAATTCAATTCAAAATCATTATGGTATCCTTGAAGATTATATACGATATTTTCACCATTCTGCAGTCGATCTTTACGGAACAAAGAAGGATGCAACTTTTTAACCACATCAATCAGAGCAAGCAGCAGCATATCTGGTGTTTTTAATAAATTTCTGAAATCGTCATCGCTAAGTCGGTAACTTTTAAAGAATTCTTCGGTAAAGTCATTATCTGGTCGAAGAGCAGATACAAAGCGAAGGCTGGTGGGAGTCATATAGCGTAACTTAAAGGAATCACTCTCACGATCATAAATAATAAAGTCAGCAGAATAAAGCTCCTGATCCATTTCAAAAAGCAACTTATATTTCTTGATATCAATATCATTTAACTTTGGATCTTCATCAATCATTGTGTTGAATTCTTTTAATAAACTATCCAGTATTCTCATCTGGTCAAAATTCATTTATCGCACCTCCTTTTTCAAATTCATTATAGCATTATCAAAATGCTTTCGCACATCAAACCCTATTTAATGAGAGAATCATAGAAGGCAAAGCCTATTGAATAGTAGAATAGAATCAATTCGTTCTTTTATTATGCCATTTTAATACATTAAAGACTTCCACATTTCTAATCAGATCTATACTAACCCTTTTGACTCGTCCATCTTTTAGTTTCAGTATGATCTTGTCACCTAAATATCCCATAACTAAGCAATTAACGTCCGGGTAGAATCGCCCGTTTCTTAGTACATTCGCTTGGATTGCAACGGGAGATTTTGTAAGATAAGCCTCATAAAGTACTGTAGAAATTTCTTCCATAGTCATTTCTTCTTTCGCTGGGATGTCGCTCTTCTCGTCTTCTGCTTTCATCTTTTTTAATGCTTCAGAGTGATCTGATAGCATCATGCCCATCCACTTCATTTTTCCTCTATCTTTATATCCTAATTTATCTGGATTGAGTAGAACTACTTCTTCCGCCATATTGATTCCTCCTGAAACGAATATATGTTTGTATATTTTAATAATAGGAACAAATGTTCCATAAGTCAAGTGGAATAATTTGAAATGCTTTATATTTCTTAATAATGATTTTAACTATTCTACTAACAACTAGAGCCCGTATAAGAATTCTGGATGAGAATGAATCGTTTTACAGTTTAGAAGAAGAGTTCCAAAGACAACAATTGTATTAAAATTATTGATCCACTATACTATGGGTAAATGAAGACAGAATAAGGAGGAGTCTAAAATGAATAGAATTAATCTTATTGCAATAGGCGTTAAAAATATGGAAAAAGCACTAGCGTTTTACAAAGGAATAGGATTCAAATGTTATGATGATTCTCCCAATCCACCTATAGTATTTTTTGATAATCAGGGAACAAAATTAGAGTTATTCCCTTTAAACGAATTGGCACAAGATATTAATGCGAAGAATCCACCTGCTATTACGAACCAGGGTTTTAGTGGAATCACTTTTGCTATTAATACGAAAGAAAAAGAAGAAGTAGATGAACTAATGGCATTAGTAAAAGAAAATGGCGGTAAAATTGCAAAAACACCTGAAACGGTATCGTGGGGTGGATATAGTGGTTACTTTCAAGATCCCGATGGTTATTATTGGGAAGTGGCCTATGCAGATAGCTGGAAGTTTGATAAGGACAATATGCTGGTGATCGAACCATAATGTATGGGGAAAATTTTTGATAGAAGGTGAATAGAAATGATAGAAATGAAAAGAGTAGAATCGGCAACGTTAGATGCAATGATTGAACAAGTTTTTGCTGAACAAGATATTAGTCACTTTGGAAATATAGTGGAAGAAAATAAAGAAAAAATAGCCATAGGTGCATACTTAGACAAGAAGTTAGTGGGAGGAATCGTTGCTGACAAAGAATACCAGACTATTCATGTTTCATTATTAGCGATTACCCAAGGCGCTAGAGGATTATCAATAGGCAGTAAATTACTGCGTGAAATTGAAATAATTGCAAAAGAAAAAGGCATTATCCATATCACCCTTACAACGAGAAGCTATCAGGCAGTCGACTTTTATAAAAAGAATGGCTATACAGTTTTTGCTGAATTAGAAGATATGCCTATAGAAGGCGTAACGAAGTACTATTTTGATAAAAGACTAAAGTGAATAAAGAGTCAGTTTTTTTAATAGCTTGAATCTCTTCTGGTTGAACCTGTCCAAGTTCATATGTATATGATTTTGAGTGGGACAAATATGCTGGGTTTGCCGGAAATTGTGCAAAAGCTATGGAAACCGCTGGTTATATTAGACCTTACAATATTTATATTTCATATGTAATGAATTAACAACTCGTAAATCTTTAAAGAATAGGATTCAAAAAGAAGGTTAGAATTATGAAAATCAATGGCGATAAATTATTAATTATAGGCTTGATCGCTTCGATTTTAAGTATAATAATTGGCTATCTCCTTTGGGATATTTTGATACCTATCCAAGATTATAACTTATCGACTAAGGAGCAGTTGCTAGAAGCGCAAAAAGAAGCAGCTATAAATCCCACTTTAGGAAGATTTCTTCTACATTTTGGATTTATCGGATTAGCGATTACAGCTATAGGATATATATGGATGTAAATTCAATCTAAACGTTAAAAATAAAATTTTTAAATAAGATACAAGTATGCCGTAACCAAATGAGTTATGGTGTACTTGTATTTTGATCTATATAAAGAATAAGAGATTCAGGATTGATCATTTATCATTATATTAAATCATACCTGAATTATAAATAAAATTAGATATTTTCTGCTTCTAACGCTTAATTCTATAAAGAATATATGGTAGACGCCTAAGAACAGGAAAATTGGTTTGCTCTTTTTTCGTTAGAATTTGATTCTCTTTCTCTATCTCTTTAGCTTATAGCATTTATCATAAACAAAAGAAGAGGAATGCCAGTATATTGGCATTCCTCTTCTTTATTCTTCCTATACGGATGTTTTAATGGAGTTGAGGGGAGTCGAACCCCTGTCCAGACACATTGGCACTCAAGCCTCTACGTTCATAGTTACACTATTAGATTTCGCTCAACACTAGCCGTATAACAGGCATCATGTGTCGCTAGTCTGATAATCTCTTCTTATTCTTACAGACGGAAAGAATAAGCGTATCCCACTTAATTATAGGACCCAAACGTGACACGTGGGCGATGCCAGTTCGGATCACGCTAATAAGCTGTTATTACGCAGCTAAAGCGTAAGTGTTATTGTTATTGTTTGCAGTTATATTTAACTGTGACGTTGATATGCAGTCTCGTCACCTGCAGAACGCAACTCAAGCTCAATCTATGCCTGTCGAATCCGTAACAACCCCGATATAGAGTATAACTTGATAGCAAATGGATTGTATAAACCATCCATTTCTAAGAATAGTATAGCACAAATGTCTCGAAAATGAAAGTCTGTTCGCTTATAGGACATTAACCGTGTGATTCAAATGACCACTTGTTATAATAGTTTAAAACAAGCGAAAGGTGTACAGAAAAATGGATTCAAAAATATTGCAATTAAAAGATTATATAGACGAAGCAGAAATAGTCGTCTTTTTTGGTGGAGCGGGTGTTTCTACTGAAAGTGGTTTGCCAGACTATAGATCACGAAATGGTCAGTATACTGAAATGGAAGAACAGAATTTAGATCCTAAAGTAATCATGAGTCGTAAATATCTGATAGAGAATCCAGAAGCCTTCTTTAATAGACCTAAAAAAAGTGTGGCTATACCGGAACCAAATGATGCCCATAAAACATTAGCAAAAATGGAACAAGCTGGGAAAGATATACGTGTGATTACACAGAATGTAGACGGTCTTCACCAGAAAGCAGGGCATCGATTTGTACTGGAATTACATGGGCATAATCGAACCTGGTACTGTATGGAATGTTCAAGAGTCTACGAGCCAGAAGAAGTTGAAAGAGATGAACGGCATATACCAAGATGTCCAATTGAACAGGGAATCGTCAGGCCAAGTGTCGTATTATTTGGAGAGAACCCAGATAAAGGAGTATTAGAGAAAAGTAGAGAGACGATCCATAAAGCAGATCTACTGATTATTGCCGGGACTTCACTAACTGTAAATCCAGCTAAAAACTTAATCCATCGATTTAAGGGAAAACGTGTAGTAGTCATCAATAATGAAGAGATAGATACCGGAAAGTTAAAAGTTGACCTTTATATAGAAGGAAAAGTAGGAGAGACCTTTAAGGCTATAAATGAATAATAAAAAATACGTTCAGTATATAGAGAATAAGCTTCTTTATATACTGAGCGTATTTTTTTAATAATTCATAATTCTATTTGAGCCTTCGTCAGAATCATACTGATAGTGTTCATATATTTGAGCTAACAGCATAGGGTCTGAACTGACCTTATAAAGAAGATTGGCAGCGGCCTGCAGCGACTGATCTTTCTTTGCGGCTCTAGCTGCATCTGTTTTTGTACATATAGTCAGATCATCTAATACATTATGAAAATCTTTAAGGAAATTCTTGAAGCCATGACTGTCTTCTAACAATACATTTTTTACAGATCTATTTTTGCGATGAAGATAAACAAGATAGTCCTCTACCGTCATCCCCAAATTTTCAGCGAAGGTTATAATTTCTTTATATTCCATATTTTCATTCATTCAGATATACCTCTACATTCTTCCATTAATACATTGATAAAATATTAACGAATTTAAATTATAAGTATTAAATATATTATAATTCTAAAAGGTCTGAGCCAGTTTGTAAATAAAAAAAGTGAATTATTAGGAATCTATAATAAATAACAGTAACAATTACACAGAAGTTGTTAAAAGTGAATATAAGTATAAAATGAGAAAATAATAATGTATAAAATGCTGAATAAAATTCCAATTAGTGAATAAATTCATTGAATATTCGATTAGAAGTAATATATGGAAAAAAGAGAGCGTAAGTTAAAAAAAAAGAAAAACCTTATTATTAATATAACTAAATTGTTCAAAAAGATGTCACAATTATTTGTAATCGATTCCAAACTCTAAATCACCAAATGCATAAATCATTAATTAAGAATAATAAGTAAATTATTTTAAATTTACTGACAATTACCATTGACTTTATCATTTAATAAAGATAAGATTTGAAAAACATTATAAAAATGTGTTTATTCTAATTTAAAAAAGTGAGTACATGATTCATTAGGTAGAAGGAGTGGATGATAAATGGGGTACAAAGTTTGGGAAGAAGCATTAGCAGCTAATTATGAGGCAACTGTTTCATGGAGAAGACATTTACATGAAAATCCAGAGCCTTCTTTCGAAGAATATGAAACCCGTAAATATATTGCCGAGAAACTAAGATCATTTGGATATGAAGAAGTTGAAGAAGGAATTGGTGGTGGAGGAATTGTTGCTTACCTGAGGGGAAAACATGATGGACCGACAATTGGATTTAGAGCTGATTTTGATGCTTTGAAGATCCAGGAAGCAACCGGATTATCTTTTTCATCTAAAAATCCCGGTGTTATGCATGCATGTGGACATGATGGGCATACAGCAACCTTGCTTAGTGTAGCCAAGGTAATGAAAGAATACCAGTCAAGCCTATCAGGTACAGTGAAATTTATATTTCAACATGCAGAAGAAGTTTTACCGGGTGGCGGCAAAGCAATGGTTGAAGCCGGTGTACTGGACGATGTGGACTTTGTATATGGACTTCATCTGAGATCGCCACTTGAATACGGTAAGGTTACTTATTGTTCAGGCTATGCTATGGCAGCTCCAGATTTCTTTGAGATTAAGATTCAAGGTAAAGGTGGACATGCAGCACATCCTGATTCAACAGTGGATTCAGTTGTCGTAGCTTCTTATGTAGTGAACCAGCTTCAATCACTCATTAGCCGTAAAAAAGATCCTGCTAAATCAGGCGTACTGACATTCTCAACGTTTAAGGCGGGAGACGGAGCACATAATGTTATTGCAGATACTGCTTTGCTTAAAGGAACAGTTCGTACATTTGCTCCGGAAGTAAGAGATATGATAGAAGAAAAAATCAAATCCATGACAGAACAAATCTGTAAAGCACATGATGCAACGTGTGAAGTCAATTATGGACGTGGTTATCCAGCTCTTTATAATCATGAAAAAGAAACTGAACTAATTGCTGATATATTTAAAGAAACATTCGGAGATGAAACGGTCGAATCAACCCCGTTACGTATGGGTGGAGAAGATTTTGCTTATTTCTTGGAGGAAAAGCCTGGTTCATTTTTCTTCGTTAATTCAGGTAACGAAGAAAAGGGAATCATTTATCCTCATCATCATCCAAAATTTGACTTTGATGAACGGGCACTCTTGTTAGGTGGCAAGTGCTTTTTAGCCATCATCGATCATTACTTGACCGAGAAAGAAACGAATAAAGTCAAAGAATCAGCAGTAGTTGGAGAATAGCTCACTTGTACTAAATGAATAAAGTATAGAAAGAAGGAGAAGGATCATGGCATACCAAACATGGGCAGATGAATTAAAACAAAATTTTGATGAAACCGTCAGCTGGAGAAGACATTTACATGAGCATCCAGAACCTTCATTTGAAGAAAAAGAAACAGCACAGTTTATTTTGACAAAATTAAAAGAATTCGGCGTAGAAGATATTCAAACAAATGTAGGGAATGGTTATGGAATCGTTGCAAAAATTAAAGGAGCCCATCCCGGACCTACTATTGCTTTACGCGCTGATTTTGATGCCTTAAGAATTAAAGAAGAAGCGGATGTTCCATTCAAATCAAAGAAAGAAGGATTCATGCATGCTTGTGGGCATGACGGACATACTGCTTCACTCTTAAGTGTCGCAAAAGTATTAGTCAATCATAGAGACGAATTAAAAGGCAATGTCGTGTTACTTCATCAGAATGCTGAAGAAGTATTACCTGGGGGAGCCAAGTCAATGGTAGAAGCAGGAGCCTTGAACGATGTGGATTATGTATTTGGAATACATTTGGGGGCAACGCAGGAATTAGGAAAGGTTTATTATAATTATAGTTTTGGCTCAGCAAATTCAGATACATTTACATTAAATATTCAAGGAAAAGGTGGTCACGGGGCAGCTCCACATGATACTCATGATGCCCTGACGATCGGAACACAAATCGTATCGAGCTTACAGCAGATTGTGAGTCGCCTGACTGATCCGGTTAAGCCGGCAGTTTTGACCTTTGCAGGGTTTAATGCGGGTGGAGAAGCATATAATATTATTGCAGACACAGCTGAGATTAAAGGAACGATTCGAACCATGCATAAAGAAATACAAGACCTGATGGAGAGCAAGTTAAAGTCTATCAGTGCCGGTATTGCAGAAGCCTTTGATGCTACCTTAGCTGTCGATTATGTTAGAGGTTATCCATCTATTCAAAATGATCCAGCACAAGTAGAAAGAATCAAACAAAAATTTTCAACCGTATTTGATGAAGATGTTATGGAAGAAGAAGTTGAAGGATCTATGGGCGGAGAGGATTTTGCTTACTTCTTAAAGGAAAAACCGGGGGCATTTTTAAGAGTAGGTGCACAGTTTCCAGATGATGATTCTCCATACCCGCATCATCATCCTAAATTTGTTATTCATGAAGATTCTTTATTAAGATCAGGAGAAGTATTTTTAGCCATTATAGATGAATATCTTAGTTGAAAATTCAAAGTATAAGGTGGACTTGTACGAAGCAAAGGGGAGGAAAATATGCAAAAATTTATCACGAAACGACTATTAACAGCTATTCCAGTGTTGATTATGATTTCGATGGCTGCATTTTTAATGGTGAATTTAACGCCTGGGAATCCAGCTGAATTATATGTTATGCCAGATGCTACTGCAGAACAGATTGCTGCAACTGAACGTGCTCTAGGGTTAGATCAACCAATGCCGATTCAATATATTCGCTGGTTAGGAAGAGCATTAACACTGGATTTAGGCAATTCATTTTCAACTAGATATCCAGTACTGCCCATTATCCTTTCTAGATTGATTCCGACAGTTGTTCTGATGGGTTCAACATTGTTGTTTTCATATATCATTGCGATTCCACTGGGGATTATCAGTGCTAGAAAACAGGGTACATGGATTGATAACCTGCTGACTGGTGGATCATTTATCGGTGTCTCAATTCCTAACTTTTTCTTGGGACTTGGACTGATCTATATCTTTGCTGTTCAGTTAGGATGGTTGCCGACTGGCGGGATGACAGAATTAGGTGGAGATGGTGGGTTCTTTGAAGTCATTAGACACCTCATACTACCTGTTATTGTACTTTCAGCATTTTATATAGCGAACATGTCAAGGTATATGCGTTCAACGATGATACAAGTTTATGGAGAAAACTATATGCGAACCGCTACAGCAAAAGGGTTAGCTTCAAAAACAATTTTAACAAAGCACGGATTAAGAAATGCAATGATTCCAGTTATTACAATTATTGGAACGGATCTGCCTAGATTGGTTGGGGGAGCAATCGTTACAGAGCAGATCTTCCAGTGGCCGGGTTTAGGACGATTAACAATAACAGCGATCCAGCAGCGGGATTATCCGATTTTGATGGCTGTTACGATGTTATCTGCTGTAGTCGTTTTAGTCGCTAACTTGTTAGTAGATATTATGTATGCTGTAGTCGATCCGCGAATCAAATATAACTAATGAAAGGGAGAGAGTAGATGGCTCAAAATGTAGGTAGAAATAGTAAGTCAGAGTCACTTTTTCACTTAGCAGATACTGCTGAACGTGCAAATTTCCCTGGAAGTTCAGCAGAACAGGTAGTTACTAATGGAGATAGTTACGTTAAGACAATTGCTAAGCGGTTTTTCAAAAATAAAGTAGCTGTAGTAAGTTTGGGAATCTTTATAACCATGATTTTAATTGCAGTCTTTGCGAATCAGCTTGCACCTCATGCCAGAGACGCTTCTGTGGGAAGATTTCAAGCTGCTCCTTACGATAATTTCTTTTTAGGAACAGATGATATTGGTAGAGATACCTTGACCAGGTTGATTCACGGAACACAAGTATCTATGATTGTCGGGATTTGTTCGGTTGCTATCTATGTAGTAATTGGAACATCTCTAGGATTAGTGTCAGGTTACTTTGGTGGATTCATTGATGCCACAATCATGCGAGTGACAGAAGCTTTTATGTCGTTTCCATTTTTCTTAGTCATTTTGACCTTGGTTTCACTCCTTGGCTCAGGAATATGGGTGGTAACGATTGTCTTAGGAGTGTTGAGTTGGCCACCGCTGTGTAGGCTGGTTCGTGGACAAGTATTGACATTGAAAGAACAGGATTTTGTCTTGGCAGCAGAAGCTACAGGATATTCAACATTTGGAATTATGTTTGTACACATCTTGCCAAATGTTATTTCTCCTATTCTGGTTAATGCTACTTTTGGGATTGCTACAGCCATTCTAACTGAAGCATCGCTTAGTTTCTTGGGGGTTGGAGTCCAGCCGCCTAGACCCAGCTGGGGGAATATCTTGTCTCAGGCACAATCCATTCGAGTCTTGACTTCCGAACCATGGAGATGGGTACCTGCAGGTATTCTGATCTTTGTTGCAGTACTTGCCATCAACTTTATTGGAGAAGGTTTAAGAGAAGCAATCGAAGGAGAAAACAAAGGATAAGAGATAAGTTGATTTAGTGATTCAAAAGCTTTTATAAAATAGATTTATAGGGAATTCAGTTCATAGTAGAAAAAGATTTATAGTCATTCAATTCATAGTAGAAAAAAGATTTATAGGCATTCAATTCATAGTAGAAAAAGATTTACACGGGGAAAGTCTATTTAAAAGGGGAGAAATTTCATGTCAAATTGGAAAACAAAATTAAAATTTGGAGCAACGATTTTTGCTTCAACTATGGTTCTTGCAGCGTGTGGGGATTCTGCAGTTCCTGGTCCAGAAGATGCAGCAGAAGGTGGAGCTGAAGGAGAAAGTAGTGTTCCGCAAGCAGAAGAAGGCGACACCAGTACACTAATGGTGGGGATGACCAATGCACCAGACAGTTTTAATCCGTTCTATGCTCCAGGTATTGCTGGGAAATGGATTCAACGTTTTATGTATGACAGCTTACTCGTCATGCCAGAAGCAGACTCATGGGAAAGTGCTTTGGCATCTAGCTTTGAAACTGAAGACAATCAAGTATTCAGCATTGAAATTGATCCTGATGCTAACTGGACAGATGGAGAACCTGTTACGGCAGATGACGTAGCTTTCACGTTGAATGCTATTGCTAATCCTGAAGTTGAAACATCTTTAGGTACACGTATCGCAATGATTGAAGGGACAGATGATTCAGGTGTCTTGGAAGAAGGCGCAGAAGAACTTTCAGGAGTAGAGGTAACAGGCGATAAGTCATTAACCATTACAACAAAAACTCCTGTCGATGTCGCTTTAATGAAAGAATTCGTAGGATTTGATGTTCTGATTGCACCGGAACATATTTTTGGAGAAATGGAACCATCAGAAATTTCAAACTCTGAAGCAGCAACACAACCCTCTGTATTTAGTGGACCATATAAATTCGTAGAATATGACAATGATAACTATGTTCAGCTCGAAGCAAACGAAGATTACTATAGAGGCGCACCGAAAATTGAAACAATCTATGGAAGAATCATGAATGGTACAGCGATGGTTACTGAATTCCAGGCAGGTAATTTACACATGGCTGCAGGTGGTGGTATCGGAATGGTTCCAATTCAAGATATTTCACTTTTAGAAGATATTGAAGGTTTAGAAGTACAAGAAAATCCAAGTTTCAATGGTCAATATATGATCATCAATAATGAAAAATTCCCGGATCCAGAAGTGCGTAAGGCATTCATTCACGCAATCGATCGTCAATTGACTGTAGATAACTTGCTAGAAGGACGGGGAGAAGTATTATCAAGTATGTATACTTCAGCTAGCCCTTACCATTCTGATGAGATCGAACCGTTGGAATATGATCCAGAATTAGCAAAACAAATGCTGGAAGATGCTGGTTTTGATTTCAGTCAGACACTTAAATTTGGTGTTCCAACTGGAAATGCCGTCAGAGAACAAAATGGTAACTTGATCCAACAAGCACTAACAGATATTGGAGTCAAAGTTGATCAACAGAATTATGACTTCCCGACATGGCTGCAAACAGCTCAAGACTTGGATTATGATATAGGTCTAATGGGATTTGGACATACAGTGGACCCAAATGTTTCAAGCTATATCCAAACGGGCGCCTCTTCCAATAATACAGCAACTGCTGACCCAGTGATTGATGACTTATTGGCTCAAGGTAATGAAGCAACAACCTTTGATGAAAGATATGAAATCTATCTAGAATTACAACAATATATGCAAGACCAAGCTGTAATCGTTCCGTTGTACTCTGATTCTCAATTCTCAGTTCAAGTGGACTACTTGAATGGTGGAATTAATGAGTACTGGGCAGGATCTCTATACAATGTCCATGAATGGACATTAGATCCACAAGAGTAATCGAATGTGAAAATAATTAGTGGTAATTATGATAGGGCGTAAAGAATGTCTGCGCCCTATTATAATAGTAGGAAAAGGAAAGATAGAGGTGAACAAAATGGATAACACAAATGTGCTGGAAATTAAGGATCTGGCTATTTCTTTTAAAACCTTTGAGGGGAAAGTCCAAGCTGTTCGAGGGGTGAATTTTGAACTGAAAAAAGGAGAAACATTAGCAATCGTTGGCGAGTCAGGTTCAGGTAAATCTGTTTCTACCAAAGCAGTTAACCGATTGTTACCTAAAAAAAATTCGATTATCGAAAGTGGTCAGATACTATTTGAAGGCAAAGATCTATTAACCATTTCAGATAAAGAAATGCAAGAGATTCGCGGTAATGATATAGCCATGATTTTCCAGGATCCAATGACCTCTTTAAATCCAACAATGCAAGTGGGTAGACAAATTGCTGAACCGATGATCAAGCATCAGCATTTATCAAGTGAAAAGGCTAGAAATAAAGCTATAGAATTAATGAGACTAGTAGGAATCAAGAATCCGGAACAAACACATAAACATTATCCGCATCAGTTTTCTGGTGGTATGAGACAGCGGGTTATGATCGCTATCTCGTTAGCTTGTGAACCTAAAATTTTAATTGCTGATGAACCAACTACAGCATTGGATGTAACGATACAAGCGCAGATTTTAAGCTTGATGAATAATCTGAAAAAGGAACTGGATACATCAATCATTTTTATTACGCATGATCTAGGGGTAGTAGCCCAGATGGCAGACCGAGTTGCGGTAATGTATGCAGGCCAAATTGTTGAGATCGGTACAGCAGATGAAATTTTTTATAATCCAATGCATCCTTATACTTGGGGCTTACTAGCATCTATGCCGACCTTGGATGTTAACCAGACGGATCTCTATAATATTCCAGGCTCACCACCGAACTTACTGCATCCACCAGTTGGAGATGCATTTGCATCCAGGAATGAATTTGCTTTAGCCATTGATTTTGAACAAGAACCGGAAATGTTCAAAGTCACTGATACCCATTATGCAAAAACGTGGTTATTGCATAATGAGGCACCGGATGTAACCCCTCCAGCAGAAGTCGTTAGACGTAAAGCAAAATATCAGCGTTTATTTGCTGAAAAAAAGATCAATAATCAGGTAGGAGGTGAAGTAGTTGGTAGCAGAGGTTAAAGAAAAACAGTCGATTGTTGAAATTTCCGGATACAAGCAGTATTTTAACGAAGGCAAAAGAAATGAAGTTAGAGCCGTAAATGACGTTAGTTTTAATATATATAAAGGAGAAACTTTTGGATTAGTTGGAGAGTCTGGTAGCGGTAAATCAACAACTGGTCGAGCATTGATTAAGCTGGGAGATATTACTGGTGGACAAATTCTGTATAAAGGACAAGATATCACCAAGATCAAAGGACGACGGAATCTTTTAGATTTTCGTAAATCCATGCAGATGATTTTTCAAGATCCTTATGCATCACTTAATCCGAGAATTACAGTGAAAGATATTATTGGTGGCGCCCTAAAAGTTCATGGTCTCTACAAAAATAGTAGTGAACGCAATGAAAGAGTGTATGAATTGCTTGAACAAGTAGGCTTGAGTAAAGAATTTGCTAACCGCTATCCAAAAGAGTTTTCTGGAGGACAGTGTCAACGTGTAGGGATTGCCCGGGCACTAGCAGTAGAACCTGATTTTATTATAGCAGATGAAGCCATATCAGCTCTTGATGTATCGATTCAAGCCCAAGTAGTAAATCTATTAAAAGAACTGAAAAAGGAAAATAACTTAACTTACCTATTTATTGCGCATGATTTATCTATGGTGAAATATATTAGTGACCGGATAGGTGTAATGAATAGTGGTCGAATACTTGAAATTGCTGAGGCAGATGAATTGTATCAGGCGCCGCTTCATCCGTACACTGAATCTCTTTTATCAGCTATACCCACTCCTGATCCAGAATCGGAGCGAAATCGAATCAGAACAGAATATGATCCTAAGTATCATCAATACGAAGATCTGACTAAAGTTGGGTTACACGAAATTGCGCCAGAGCACTATATCTATTGTCATCAGGACGAAGTAGAAGTGTATCGTAAAAAACGTGAAAAGTTACTAAGAGAAGGACAGAAATACGCATAAACATAATAATAAAAAATCATATGGAGGCTGATTTTAAGTAAAATCTTAATGAAATCTAGGTTTAATTCTAGAATTTAAAAGATTACTTAAAGTCAGCTTTTTTTGATATTGAGCAAGTCTTGGAACATATTTACTTTTACTATAAACATTATCAGAAAGTAGGAAGTAACACTCATGGATACATTAAAAATGAAATTGCAAGATGTGATTGATAGCAGGATGGATGAATTTTATGACTATCTGAGACTGGATTCAGTCTCAACCCAAGATAGAAAGATTCCTGAAACAGTGGAATATGTTAAAGGTATGCTGGAAAAAACTGGTGGAGAAGTACAAGTTTTAGATGATCTAGGTGGAAATCCAGTCGTATATGGATTCTTCCCAGCTGGTAAGGGAGGCAATAAAGATAAAACATTACTTTTTTACAATCATTATGATGTTCAACCAGAAGACCCAATTGATGAATGGGAAAGTGCACCTTTTGAGCCTACAGTAAAAGACGATATCCTTTATTGTCGTGGAGTAGCTGACAATAAAGCAAATTTGATGGTAAGACTGAATGCGATCCAGGCCTTACTGGATTCTGAAGAAGGTCTATCTTGTAACGTAAAATTTTTGATTGAAGGAGAAGAAGAGAATGGAAGCCCATCTTTAGGCGGATACTTAGAAAAATATGCTGATCTATTCAAAAGTGACGCTTGTATCTGGGAGTTCGGTGGTAAAGATGAAGATGAAAATTATGTTATCGAAGCCGGAATTAAAGGAATGGCTTATTTTGATTTATATGTTGAAAGTGCTGATGTTGATATTCACTCTTCAATTGGTGCGGTAGTAGATAATGCAGCATGGAGATTAACTCATGCATTGGCAAGTTTGAGAAATGCAGATAATCAAGTATTAGTAGAAGGTTTTTATGATGATATTACACCGCCTACTGATTTTGAAAAAGAAGTCGTGGCCAGAAAACCATTTGATGAAGAAAAGACAAAGGAACTTTATGGATTAAAACATCCACTCATCACAAAAGATTTAGAATGGACACCAAATGAAGCTTTAGCCTTTTATCCGACAATGACAATCTGTGGATTTATTTCTGGTTATACTGGTCCTGGATCTAAAACTGTTTTACCTAGAGCTGCTTCAGCAAAGCTGGATTGCCGTATTGTTCCTGGTCAAGATCCAGAGAAGATCCATAAACTGATTAGAACTCACTTAGACAAAAATGGATTTGAGGATATTAAATTAGATCTGATTAAAGCACAAAAAGCGTTCCGATCAGATTTGAAAAACAATTTTGTAGATATAGTTGTTGAATCAGCCAAAAAAGCTTATGGAGAAGGAACAGATGTTGTATTGTCACCTAACAATGCGGGGACAGGACCGATGTATAATTTTGATAAATATCTGAACTTACCTGTTTTAAGCAGTGGCTGTGGTTGGGCTAATTCAAAAGCACACGCACCAAACGAATCTGTTCGTCTTAAAGATTTCTTTGAAGGAACGGCTCATATGGCGTATTTATTACAAGACTTTGGAAAGTAAAGGAGGAATATAGTGAAAGAGATACCGAAGACTAAGTTTAAGGAAACAGCTGAACAGAATCAGAAACAATTTTTTGACTATTTGAGATTAGAATCTGTCTCAACGCAGGGAAGAATGATTTCAGAGACAGCCGAATTTGTAAAAAGTATGATTGAAGAATTTGGTGGTAAAGCTGAATTATTGAATAATCTTGGTGGTCATCCAATCGTTTATGGTTTTTTTGAAGCAGGGCAAAAAGGAAATGCTGAAAAAACGTTACTTTTTTACAATCACTATGATGTTCAGCCAGAAGACCCTTTGGATGAATGGAAGACCACTCCTTTTGAGCCCACAATTATTGATGAGATCCTTTATTGCCGTGGAGTATCTGATAATAAAGCAAACTTTATGGCACGATTGAATGCTATCCAGTTGTTGAACGAATCAGAAGAAGGTCTGCCTTGTAAAGTGAAATTTCTAGTCGAGGGAGAAGAAGAAATTGGTAGTCCGAACATCGATTTGTATTTAGAGAAATATGCAGATTTATTCGAAGCTGATGCTTGTATCTGGGAATCTGGAAGCAAAGATAGTGAAGAACGTTTTACTATTGATGCCGGAATTAAAGGAATTGCTTATTTTGACGCCTGGGTAGAAAGTGCTGATGTTGACATTCACTCTTCAAAAGGTGCCGTAGTAGATAATGCAGCCTGGAGACTGACACACGCACTAAGTTCGCTCAGGACAAAAGATCATCAGGTCACCATTGACGGTTTCTATGAGATGATGAAACCACCGACCGAACTGGAAAGATCCTTTGTTGAAAAGATCCCTTTTAATGCGGATAAATTAAAAGAAAACTATGGGCTGAAAAATCCTTTGATTGTAGAAAAAATGGATAGAACACCTCAAGAAGCATTGATCTTATATCCGACCTTAACCATTTCTGGGTTATTATCTGGTTATATAGGTCCAGGATCCAAAACGGTATTACCAAGAAAAGCACAAGCTAAGATTGATGTGCGCTTAGTACCGGGAATGGATCCGAATGACGTTTATAAAGTCATTAGAAAACATTGGGATAAAAATGGGTTCAATGATGTTCAGCTAAAATTATTGACGGGAGAAAAATCTTTTCGAACGGACTTGAGTGATCCCTTTGTAGACATAGTACTTAATTCAGCAAAGAAAGTTTATGGTGAGGATGTTGTCTTAAATCCTAATTCTCCAGGAACTGGGCCAATGCATGGATTTGGAAAGTACTTAAAGGTTCCTATTCTTGGAAGCGGAACAGGATGGGCTAAATCAGGTGCACATGCTCCTAATGAAAATGTCAGGTTAAAAGACTTTTATCAGGGAATAGAACATATGGTAACTTTATTGAGCAATTTTGGCTCATAAAAATAAACAAAACGAAAAGACCCTTAGAGGCAGATAAAAATATCTGATCTTAAAGGTCTTTTTCGTTTCTATCAGACTAAATCATTTGAATAAAAAGCTTGAAATCAGATAGATTCTTGAATAGCATCGCTGTTGGTCTCTGATTCAGGAACTTGAGTTAAAACAAAGAACCCGACGAGGAATAAAATAATCAGACTAAATACTCCATAATTGGATTGTCCAGTGGCTTGCGTGATAACCGCAACTAATGCTGGGCCGATGATGGAAGCGAACCGACCGAAAATATCATAAAGTCCGAAAAATTCACTTGCTTTATGTTTAGGGATGATTCGTCCAAAATATGCTCGACTTAAAGCTTGGATTCCCCCTTGGGAAGTGGCGATCAACATAGCTAGAATCCAGAAATCTGTCAGTGTATTCATAAAGAAAGCATAAGTACAAACACCTATGTACACAATGATTGCTACATAGATCATCGTCTTTCCCGGGAAGCGGTCAGCTAACCGACCATAAAGAATAGCGAATGGAGCAGCTACGATTTGAACAGCGAACAAAACAACCAGTAAGTCAGTGGATGCCAAACCTAAATCTTTTCCATAAGCAGTAGACATTGAAATAATCGTTCCAACACCATCAATGTAGAACATATAGGCAATCAGAAAAGTGAAAGCTGCCCGGTAATGCTTAAGTTGTTGAAACGTACTGAATAATCTTTTAAAACTACTTTTGATTAATCGTGGTCTGCGTGGAACACCATGAATCTGTTCTACATTTCGAATCATTGGTAAACTGAACAATCCCCACCATAAGGCAGTCAAGACAAAAGCCAGACGAGTAGCATTGACAGTAGAAATAGGAATCACTTCATTCTGGGCAAGTAAAATAAATCCAATACTAATAATAAACGGAATACTACTTCCGATATAGCCTAAGCTGAATCCCCTTGAAGAAACGCGGTTCATCCTGTCAGGTTCGGTCACATCTACTAGAAAGCCATCATAAAAGACATTAGCCCCAGACGTTCCGATTGAAGCAATTGCATAACCAATCAGTAAAAATATCCATGATGTGTGAGGAACCAATGCAAGACTTAAAGTTCCTAATACTCCAAGTGAAAAGAAAGTAAGGAAAAAGCGTTTTTTGAAACCTTGAATATCTGCCATTGTACCCAGCAAGGGCGAAAGAAGTGCTACGATAAAAGTGAAAATAGATATCGTATAGCCTAAATAGGCTGTAGAGTTTGCATCAGAAACTCCCGATAATTCTGCAGCGCTGCTGTAGTATATTGGAAACACAGCAGTCGTCACGATAATGGAAAAAGCTGAACCAGCCCAATCATAAAACATCCAGCTATGTTCAGCTTTTGTATATTTCATTTTCATAGTAGATCCACTCCCTTTTACGTCGTTAATTTATTCTACCAAAAATCATTATTGAATATAGAAAATCAATCATTTTTTAGCTTGAAATTTACATAAGAAAGGTGTTTAAACTGAAAGAATAACAAGTGTAACAGAGCAGCCATTAATGAACAAACTAAATTGTTAACTTTATGTGAACATTTTGTAAAGAACCGCCAAAATTATTGGAATTCAGGTGAGCGAATTTAAAGAAAATGAAAGCGGAATCTTTTTGTCGTTTCCATGTGTTTTCCGAACAATAAAATAGCTGAATAATGGTTGGTTTCGGAAATAAGATATACTGAAGAAATTGTGGTCAGGATCGAGTACAAAATACATTTTTTAAAGTCTATAAGCGAGATTAAAATACTCTAATTTGTAAATTTTTTGTTCATTTATTGTAAATTAACATTTAAGATAAGAATGGAAACTCTGAATTCGATTGTTACGGTACTGGTGAAATATACAGTATGTGTAGCTTCAAGTTATCCATAACCAAAATATGTAACGACTATACGGAGGGTATAAAATAGTGGATGTACAACAAATCATTTTTCAGTTCTTAGGCGGACTTGGTATTTTCCTTTTTGGATTAAAATATATGGGAGATGGCCTGCAAAGATCAGCTGGAGATAATTTGCGTGATATTTTAAATAAATTTACATCAACACCATTTCGAGCGGTTCTAGCTGGAATCGTTGTAACAGTCTTGATTCAAAGTAGTAGCGGAACTACTGTTTTGACAGTCGGTCTGGTAAGTGCCGGATTCATGAAGTTGAAACAGGCAATTGGAATCGTGATGGGCGCAAATATTGGAACGACAGTCACGGCTTTTATTATTGGGTTTGATATAGGAGCTTATGCTTTGCCAATTATCGCAGTAGGTGCGCTTTTACTCTTTTTCTTCAAACGACCGTTTATTAACAGCTTAGGACAAGTAATTTTCGGGTTCGGAGCATTATTTTATGGGTTGGAATTAATGGGAGACGGCTTACGTCCGCTTGAAGATTTAGAAGTCTTTACAAATGCGATGGTAACTTTATCGCATAATCCAGTTCTAGGTGTAATTTCAGGGACGTTATTTACATTTATGATGCAAAGCTCATCAGCAACAATTGGAATTCTTCAAGAGTTGTATAGCCAAGGAAGTATGAGCCTGGATGCAGCGCTGCCTATCTTATTCGGAAGCAACATCGGAACAACGATTACAGCAATTTTAGCCGCAATCGGAGCAAGTGTAGCTGCTAAACGGACATCAGCTTCTCATGTAATATTCAACTTGTCTGGAACGGCCATTATTCTATTGCTGCTCAGTCCATTTACAAGTCTAGTCAGTTTCTTATCCACTCAATTCAGCTTAAATGCAGCAATGCAGATTGCGTTTGCGCATGGTATGTTCAATGTATTTAATGTGCTTGTCCAAATGTGGTTTATCAGTCAGATTGCTGCTCTAGTGACTAAGCTTGTTCCAGGAGATGATGCATTGATCGAATACGATTCTTCTCATCTGGATTACTCTATCATCCAGACAGCACCATCCGTTGCATTAAATCAAGCAAAATTAGAAATTGCCCAAATGGGTGAATTTGTTACTGAAGAATTTAAGTCTATGTTCAATTATTATAAAAATCAGGATGAAAAGAGTCGCCTGAACACTTTGCAGCTTGAAGAAGTTGTAAATAAAATTGATGTTCATTTAACAGAATATCTTATGCTGATATCCGTTGAAGACTTACCGCTACAGAACTCAACCGAACATTCAAAACTAGTAGATGGTAAGCGATGAATAGCTAGGTACCTGTGAGTCCTAGCGGCCTCCTGTTAAACTTGAGATATCTTAAGTACACAGGAGGTTTTTAATTTGGAAAAGAATAAACAGTCTATCATACCGATAACCCTACATGACGATAAAACTGATCGCCGACACATTTCGAAGTTCCATTCACAGAAAATGGTGGCACATTTAAAAAATAGTCAGACAGAGCTACTTATTTACGAGGGGATCAAACCCTCGACATTGAGAGTTCTCCTCGCGGAGATGTCATTCAATGAAACTCGTTGATTTTACTCAAGTAGAGAATATTTTTATCGTGTGTGGAAAGACGGATATGCGCCGTCAAATTGATGGATTAGCTGCGACGATCACAGAAGAATATGATATGGATGTTTATCATGAGGCCCTCTTTCTCTTCTGTGGTGGAAAGAAGGATCGGTTCAAAGCTCTTTACTGGGAAGGCGACGGCTTCCTTCTCTTATACAAGCGTTTAGAGAATGGGAAATTGAATTGGCCGCGTAACCAGAACGAGATTCAAAAGTTAAGTGCGCAACAGCTGCGTTGGCTGCTTGAAGGATTATCTGTTAATCAAAAAGTCTCCATAAAACCTGCGGTTAAAGGAAGTATAGCCTAAGAAATGAGAGAGAAATTGATGAAAAAATCAATGGCTCTCTCGTTTTCTTTTTCTGACTAGTGTAAAATTTAAGTACTATTTATGTGAGGAGAAGCAGACATGTCTATCAAGAGCGAAAAACAGTTTGAAGTGATTATTGAAAAGTTAGATCAGCTGTTAGAAGAAAACAAACAACTGAAGACCATTATC
>NZ_FOSJ01000088.1 GCF_900114235.1 Marinilactibacillus piezotolerans
ACTTAAAGTAGCCGGGAAACTTGTCCAAACAGGTAGGCAAGTCTATCTTAAACTGTCTAGTTATCACGTTTATCATAAAGAATTCTATGCTGTCTTCGACCGCCTGAGGCGGTCCCATTCATGGGTATAAACTAAGCGGATACTATTTATTTAAGAGAAAAGTTCCAAGGGATAAGTGTGCCCAAAATTATACAAAAGTAATTTTTGGGCACTTACAAAAATGAAAAGAGTCTTTAAAAAGATTGTTTTGGGCAAAAGTTATCAAAATAAATAAAGCGAGAATGATTTTTTTAAGAGATTTACTTAAAATACAGAGTTATGAATTATTCAGGTCTTTAGTTAGGTTATAAAATTGATTCCTTCAGACTAATAATACCTTCCGTTCTTCGAGAACACTGCAAATTTATTCAATACTTCTGGTCTTCCAAAATATTATTTCTATAATGTCTACTCTGATATTTATTGATTCTTCTGATTAATTCTGATTCTTTTTTAGTCGATAAAGTAATCAATTTCACCCCATACTTGATATACCTATCTTCTTCTTTAAAAGAATTTCTTACAATATAGCCTTCTAGTTCAAATTTTTCGCCTTCTAATTCAAACATAAATGTATATTTATTGTATTTTGATATTGGAAATTTCTTTCGACTCATGAAAGATAAACCATTTCCACTTATGTTGATTAATATAATATTATATGTAGATTTTTTATTGGCATAATTAATCATAGTTGCCTGTTCAAAACCCTTTATTCTAACTCTGAATAGTCTTCTCCTGTTCAGCATCCAATTAGACCTCTTTCCCATAACTAATATTTAAAGCTTGACCATCTTCTTTTCTCTATTGATATAGGTACGTATTTATTATCTAGTTAATTTTTTCAATTCTATTTTAACATAAAACTATCAAAGTAAAGTAGGTCTAAAGAAGATTAATCTTTCTTGATTTCAAAAAAGACCCTATTTTATAGGGTCTTAAAGTTTATTTACCTCACCAGAGGGAATCGAACCCCCAGCTTGAGAACCGGAATCTCAGGTGTTATCCATTACACCATGGTGAGTTGACAACTCTGTAATTTTACTTTATTTTATCTGTTTTTACAAGGTCATATCCTGATTCATGAGAATCAGGGTGTCCTTACTACTTAAGCATGCTGCTGTTTTAATTCTTCAGCCATCTGATTTAGTTTGCGTAATCGATGATTGACGCCTGATTTAGAAACGCCTCCGTTTGGCACAAGTTCTCCCAGCTCTTTTAAACTGATATCCGGGTATTCCACTCTTAATAAGGCGATTTCTTGTAATTTATCAGGGATAGAATTAAGACCAATCATTCGGTCAATAAATTTGATATTCTCAATTTGTCTACCAGCTGCATCAATTGTCTTATTCATATTCGCATTCTCACAGTTCACAAGACGGTTGACCGAATTTCGCATATCTCTTACAATTCGCACATCTTCAAACTTGAACATACTTCCAGTAGCGCCGATTAGGGCTAGAAAGTTTGCTATTTTTTCTGATTCTTTCAAATAAACGATGTAGCCATTTCTTCTTTCATGGGTACGACCATTCAACTCAAACTCTTGCATCATCTGACAAATATCTTCATTATGCTCTTCATAACTAGAATGGATTTCCAGATGATATCTACTTGTTCCAGGACTATTGACAGATCCTCCAGCCAGAAATGCCCCTCTAAGGTAAGATTTCGCTTTTTGTCTGCTATTTAAGATTTCTTTGGGAATATGACCATGGTATAACATCCCATCCATTATACCAAGTTCTGATAAAATAAGTTTACTTCCACTTTTCAGCCGGACAATGTACACATTATTTTTCTTTAGTTTCATTTTTTTCCGAACTAAAAGTTCTGATTCTACATCAAAATTATCTTTAATCAAAGAATAGATTCTTCTTGCAATCGCTGCATTCTCAGTTTGTACATTAAGTAAAAACTCTTTATTAACTATACTCAACGTTCCATTCATTCTAATTAAAGCTGCAAGTTCTGCCTTGGCATGTTCAGGATGGACTTCTAACATCGTCAGTTCTTTTTTTACATCAGCTGCAAATGACATCTTGTTTCCCCCTTTCTTTTAAAAGTACTTCTTATCAAAAGTTTTTAAAAGCGCGTTGAGAATTGAAAGCAGTTCTGAAAATTTCTTCAGCCACTTTTTCACCGTTATGGTATACACCATGATTTCTCATTTCAAGAAAGTCATCTGATATGATATGAGGTACTGCTCCCTTCAAACCTTTGAAATCATGTTCCACCTGGAGCAGGTTTTCAGTAGATTGTTCTTCTTCTACATACTCATCAGGAACTTTCCCAATATTCGCTAGTGCAATATCAATAAATTTTTCACCTAAATGTCGGTGCAGAACTTCGATATGATCAGCATCTGACATACCTTCAGTTTCTCCTAATTGAGTCATTATATTACAGATATACACAACATTTGCTTCAGTATTCATGACTGCCTTTCCTATGTCTGGAATCATTAAATTCGGTAAGATACTTGTGTATAGACTTCCAGGACCTAAAACAACCATATCTGCATCCATGATTGCTGAAACGACTTTTCTGCTTGCTTTGATTGGATGAGGTTCTCCTACACAGGACAAGGCAACGTAATCGATCATTTTTCCAGATTGAGCGATGTGTGATTCTCCTTTTGCAGTCGTTCCATCCATATACCGTGCATTTAAAACAAGTGGTTCTTCAGCAGCCGGATAGACATGACCTTTGACTTGCATCATTTTTGCTAGAATCTGGATAGCTTCGTAAATATTCCCTTTCATATCTGCTGTTGCTGAAATAATCAGATTACCGATTGAGTGCCCCGATAACGACTGATCCTCAGATTGAAAACGATATTGAAAAATATCTTTGTGTATTTGCGAGATCTCAGATAATGCAATCAAGACATTTCTTAAGTCACCTGGAGGAACAGCATTGAGGCTTTCACGTAAGGCACCACTACTTCCTCCATCGTCTGCTACGGTTACGACTGCAGTAACATCCGCATCTTTCTCTTTTAAGCTTTTTAATATAACTGGAAGTCCGGTACCACCGCCGATCACGACGATTTTAGGACGTCTTTTCTTTAATCTCGTTTTCATCATGATCTCACGGTTGACTCCTTTGTTTTATCTTTGTCACGATGAGTAATATTAACTAAATACCCATCAGCTTCTATTTTGTGACCTAATCGTTCGGCTAAGGCTACAGAACGATGCTTACCACCAGTACAGCCAATTGCAATTGTTATATTGCTTTTTCCTTCTCTTTTATAACCTGGAAGAGAATAATCTAATAACTCAGCAAATTTTTTATAAAAGGGTTCTGTTTCAGGTTGCTGCATAACATAGTCATATACTTTCTTGTCTAAACCAGTTTGAGGTCTTAATTCTTCGATATAATGAGGGTTTGGCAGGAATCTCACGTCCATCACAATATCTGCATCTATCGGCAAGCCATATTTAAACCCAAATGAGACCATTTCCACGCGAAACATTTCTTTTTCTTTTGCTTTAAAATTTTCAATCAATTTTTCTCTTAATTGTCTTGGAGTCAGGTTAGTCGTATCAATAACGACCTGAGCTCGAGTTTTGATATCTTCAAGTAATTCTTTCTCTTTTCTTATTCCATCTATCGTGCGTCCGTTTGTAGCTAAAGGATGTGAACGACGTGTTTCTTTATAACGAGAAACTAGCTCTTTTTCAGTAGCTTCTAAATACAAAATACGCGTGGTAATATGTGGACTATTTTCAACTTTTAAAATTGTTTCTCTCATTTGTTCAAAGAAATCACGCATTCTAAGGTCCATTACTAAAGCAATTTTTGAAAAATGTCCAGATTCTCTGACTAGGTCCCAAAATGTTGGAAGTAAATTTGGCGGCATATTATCAACACAATAGTATCCCATATCTTCAAAACTCTGCATGGCAACTGTTTTACCAGCACCACTCATACCTGTAATGATGACAAGTTCTATATTTTCTCCCACAACTCAGCACTCCTTTTCAAACTATTACCCGCACTAATCTGACAGCTCATTCTGTCCATTCCATGTATTATAACATTCCGGGCGTGTCATGTATAGAGTATCTATAACTAATTTTAAAAAATTACATCAGAATTAACTATTTTTGTCTTTTGATGAATTAGATAGATTTAATCATTTTAAAAGAACAATCAAGCTGAAAATTCTCAGTCATGATTGTTCTTTTAAATTTCTATTATATTAGTGGTTTAAAAGTTGAATTTTATCCATGTAACTATTTCCTGAAAACAGATCAATATTTTTGAGTCACATAATCCACATCTTAATCAAAATTAATTAAATTCCTAATCCTTTTTTAGAGTATTTGTCCCTGTAACTTGATACATTCCACATTTTTGTGTTTTCCCTGTTATCAGCAAAGCAATTCCAGCTATTCCCAGCATTTTGCCCAATCCTTTTGTAAAAAAGAATAAAGGCGCTAAAGCAGCTCCAAAAATAATTCGTAAAATACTATCTAATTCTCCAATATTTTTATCCATATTATCGGCACCCTTTCTCTTAATATGTTGTTTACTTATTATAAGAAACATTTGTACATAGCTAAAGAAAAACACCTTAATAAATTTCTGTTTTAAATGTAAAAATCTTAAATAATCAAAAAAACAGAGGCTGGGACAAAAGTCTTAACAAACAAATAAGATCCGCTGAAAATCTACTTGAGATTTCAGTGGATCTTATTTGTTTATGTAAGCAAAAGGAGCACGGCTTTGGTATAATATAATCACCACAAAAACATCATAGAAAGGGTGCTCCTTATGTATACTCAATATACCATGAACCAAACAACCTTGCCATTAGAAATGAACTGTTACTTACCAGAAAATCATATCGTCTACTCTATTCATCAAGTTGTGGAAGATTTAGATGACTCGCAATATCACTTAATTGAAAACGACTTTGGTCGCCCGGCTTATCACCCGAAAGTTTTACTCAAAGCGCTACTATTTGC
>NZ_FOSJ01000014.1 GCF_900114235.1 Marinilactibacillus piezotolerans
TTCTTTTAAGTGAAGTAGTCGTTTAGCTAAATCAGAGAAACCAAAGGTATTCATTAGTTCTTTAACTAAGACCAAACCGGAATCACTAGATAAGCGTCCACCTGTATGCGAAATGGTAATGTTAGAATTGAATTTAATCTGTTTTTTGTGTAAGCTAGTCATTAGAAGAACTCCTTTTCTTATGGTTGGTTTCGACACCTTTACTATATCAGAATGGAGTTCTTTTTTCATCACTTAACAGGTGAAACAATAAAAGTATCATAGTGCCTGCCATTAGGCAGTGTTTCCACGATTCAAGCAAAAGTATGAATTATCTAGGATATAGATAAATTGATTAAATATAAAAAAGCTGTTTAGTCAAATATAAGAATTAAAATAGTAATATTTTCGATATACTAAGGTAATTTACTTGTAAAAAATAATTAAATCAAGTAAAAAAGAATAGAGAGAAATTTTTCTGAATGTAGAATATTTTAAAACTTCATAAAAAGATAGGAGACAAAATAATGAAGAATAAACTAATCGGTTTAATAGCTGCAGGTTCAGTTTCTGCAGTTCTTGCGGGATGCAGCGATAACGGAACGACTGAAGAGGCAAACGTTGGAGAACAACTAGAGTATACGATAACAGGTATTGAGCCAGGAGCTGGGATTACTGGACAAGCAAGAGAAATGCTGGAATCTTATGATAATCTGGAAGGCTGGGAATTACAAGAGAGCTCGACAGGTGGAATGATGACTGAATTAGATCAGGCCATTCAAAATGAAGAACCAATCGTAGTAACTGGATGGACACCTCATTGGATGTTTGAAAGATATGATCTGAAAATGCTGGAAGACCCTGAACTTGCTTTTGGTGAAGGAGATGACATTCATACGATAGCACGTGAAGGTTTAGAACAAGATATGCCAGAAGCATATGCGATTTTAGACGCTTTTGAATGGTCTGTTGAAGAAATGCAAGTAGTCATTGATGAAGGTCAAGATATTGAAATGGAAGAAGCTGCAGCAAACTGGGTAGAAGAAAACCAAGATCAAGTTGATGGGTGGCTTGAAGGGGTAGATCCTGTAGATGGGCAACCAATCGATATCATTTCCGTACCTTGGGATTCAGAACGTGCATCTTCTAATGTAATACGTCTAGCGCTAGAACAACACGGATTTGATGTAACTGTAACAAATGTTGATCCTTCTATTCTGTTTCAGGCAGTTGGAAGTGGGGAAGCCGATGCGAGTGTAGCCCCGTGGTTGCCTAACACTCATGGCGCTTTTATGGATGAGTATGGTGACAGTATTGTGGACTTAGGACCTAATGCTGAAGGTACAATGAATGCCCTGGTTGTGCCAGCTTATATGGAAATAGATTCAATAGAAGATTTGCCAGCAGCAGAATAAGACACTATTTCCAAATAAATATTTTGATAAATCTGTAATTGAAAAGTGAGCATGTAAGTCCTTTAAAAAGGAATTTACTGCTCACTTTTTTACTACTATAATCAGAAATTTTGAATTAATTATTATAAAATAATTACAATTATTTTGAATAGTTATGCTATAGTTAAACTAAATAACAATTGTTTAGAGGTAGAGTATATGCATGCACAATTACTTGTTTACATATCAATAATCGCAATTTCTGGAGTATTCAATTTATACCTGTTTGCTTATGTTTTTCATAAAAGGCATTTTTATAAAAGCATTTCTACTTATTTTCTAGCTTATATTTTTGCAATCATAATTTACTGTTTTGGTTCTGTCTTCAGCTTAATGTCCACTAATATTATAGAATTGAAGTTCTGGACAGCAGTTATGTATCTGGGGTTGCCTTTTGCCTCACCTTTAGGGTTGCTTTTTGTTACAAAGTACTTAGCCATAAAGTTAAAACGAGGGTACATCATTTATATGCTTACTATTCCAACTATTAGTAGTATTTTAGTGGCAACCAACGATATGCACCATCTTTATTATAGGAGGCTTGAAATTGATCCAGTGTTGGGAGCTCCGTATTTTCTTCAAGAAATTGGTATCTGGTATTTAGTACAAGGTATTTTAACTTTTGGCTGTATGTTAGCAGCGTTTATATTACTGGCTTCTCATTATAAAGAAATGTCAGAGCAATATAAGCCTCAGATTATTGCATTAATGTTCGGACATTTAGTTCCTATGTTTACTGGCTTTATTTATCTTCTTGGCCTGACCCCTAGAGGAATTGATCCGGTTCCTATGGTTATATGGATATCAAGTCTGCTTTGTTTATGGGCAATCAATTCTTCGCAATTATTCAAGATTATGCCGGTTGCTAAAGATGTTATTTTTAATAGCATTAATGATGCGGTGATGGTCTTAGATGAATCATTGAGACTAGTTGAAATCAATCAAGCCTGCAAAATTCAATTTCCGGGGGTCAACCACTCGATACTTGGAACAAATATTAATAAAATATGGAATGATCTGTTCAATATCCCATTTACTCTAAAAATAGGAATTACTGAAGCATCCATTAAGTTAAATGAAGAAAAGGTCTACCAAGTTCGAATGTCTATGCTGGATCCGCTAAGAAATATAAATGGATACCTAGTTATTTTTACAGATATAACAGAAATCAAAAGACTGCAAGCTTTACTAGAATATCAGGCTTATTATGATGAACTCACACAAATCTATAATCGACGTGCCTTTTTGCAGCAATGTGAGCTGGATCTTGCTGACTCTCAAAAAAAAGGAGCGCCCTTTGCAATTGTGTTAATGGATGTGGATCATTTCAAAAAAGTTAATGATATTTATGGACACCACATAGGAGATCAGCTGCTTGAACACATAGTGACCATTTGTAAATTATATTTAACCAATGGAGAAGTCTTTGCAAGATATGGTGGAGAAGAATTTGTTTTTTCTCTTACTGACTATACGACTGCGAAAGCTGAAGCACTAGCTAATATGATACGTGATCATATTAAAAAAACACCTATGATCACTTCAGAAGGTGAGATTGGTATTACGCTTAGTTTAGGAATAGCTGAAGCAGAAAGAGGTGTGGGGGAGACAGTTTCCAGTTTATTAAATAAAGCTGATAAAGCTTTATACCAGGCAAAAAGAACGGGTAGAAATAAAGTAAACGTTTATTGTCAGGGAAATGTAGTAATTTAATTCATCTTGTTTGGAAAAATGACTCTATCAGAATAAGATAGAATTATGACAAGTTTAAAAAGGATGAATAACTAACATGAGATGGATATTTTACATTATTGGTTTTGCAATAATTTTACTTACTATAATTGACTTGGTATGGACTACTTTATGGGTAGATGGTGGAGCAGGTCCCTTATCCAAAAGAGTAGCAGAGACGCTTTGGAAAATTTTTGATAAACTTGGTAAAAAAAATAGTAAGTTCTATGATTTTACTGGACCAATTACATTGGTGAGTACATTATTATCCTGGTCGCTGATGATTTGGATAGGGTTTGCGCTCTTTTTTAATGGAGATGTAAATTCAATTACTAATACTTCCAATCCAGATGCTCCAGTTTTCTGGTATGAGCGATTTTATTTCACCGGATTTACACTTTTTACTTTAGGTATTGGGGATTATGCCCCTGCAATAGGATTCTGGCAGATCGTAACCACATTAAATTCAGCGGCTGGCATATTATTTTTGACTTTGTGTGCATCTTATATTATCTCCGTAGTAGATGCAGTGGTCCAAAAGCGTTCCTTGGCAACGAGTATAACAAGCTTAGGTATTAAAAGTACTGATATTATAGCAAAAACATGGAATGGTCAGGATTTTCACAATATAGACTTAGTATTAGTTGATATTTCATCAAAGATTAGTTCATTGACACAACAACATCATGCTTACCCACTGCTTCATTTTTATCATAGTAGAAAAGCTGATGAATCTGCTTCCGTGGCGATAGCCTCTCTAGAAGACACACTCACCATATTGCTTTATGGAATGAAGGAAGAAAATTTAGCTAATACATTACTTATCAAAAGTGCAAAATCCAGTATTGGAACGTATTTAGAATCTTTAACAGAGGCATTTGTGGATGCTGCTGATGAAGTACCGGATGTACCTGATTTTTCACCGTTAATTAAACAAGAGTTACCATTAGTTTCGGACCATGAACTAGAAATAATTTTTAAAGAGCATATAGAAGTTAGAAAAAAACTGTTAGGTGCGGTTCGAGTTGATCATCAAAAATGGCCGAAATAGGACGGATTATTTAAGAAAAGCTATGCTTCATTTTGAAGCACAGCTTTTTATTTTAAACTTGTGTGTCTACAGAGATATATTTTTTTAAAAAAGTTGAAACGACATGACGATATTTATCCTTATTCATTACATACGCGTATGCATGTTTAGCTCCAGGAACGATGTATAATTCTTTTGGAGAAGCATTTGCTTCGTATAAATCATACACCATACTTGTCGGAACGAAGTCATCATCTTCTCCATGAATGAACAATGTAGGGGTCTGATTTTTTTTGACTTGTTCCAGGGAACTTGCTTCTTCAAACCAATAGCCAGCTTTAAGTTTTGTAATCAAGCTAGTGATTTGAACGAGCGGAAACTTAGGTAATTTATACATTGTTTTTAGCTGATACGTGATTTCTTCTTCTACGGAGCTGAATCCGCAATCTTCAACAATAGCTTTAACTTGTTCCGGAAGCACTTCTCCACTAACGTTTAAAACAGTCGCGCCTCCCATGCTGATACCGAATAAAACTATTTCGCAATTTTCACCATATTTGTCAATGACCTGGTTAATCCATTGGAGATAATCCATGCGCTCGTGCCAACCGAACCCGATATAGTTACCGTCACTGGTACCATGACCTCTAGCATCAGCTACCAATATATTGAATTTCAGATCGTGAAACAGCTTTGCAAATGGGGCCATATCTCTTAAGCTGCCATTATACCCATGGGCAATTAGTGCTACTTTATTAGTTGCTTTTGGTGCCGGAATATAAATTCCATTAATTTTCAAACCATCTGTTGAGGTTATTTCAGTTATTTCACGTTCAACTTGGCTATACCATCTTTTTTCTTCTGCCCAAGGATCGTCTGGAGAGATTTGTTCATAATTGACCACTTCTAAAAAATCTTTTTCATTATTTGAAACAGCTGTTTTATAAAAGTAATGACCGGCTAAGGCTAAACCGCCTAAAGCTGCTCCAATTCCACCTAAAACGGATAATGCAAGTTTTTGTTTCATATATTCGGCTCCTAAACTTAAAAGTATTCTATCATATCGTATCATAAATTCTGTAAAAATAAGAATAGAACTATCATCAAAAAATGGGACAGTAATAAGCTTTTTTATAAATAAATGTTTGGCAAGTCAATAAAACTGATATTACTTAGAAGAACCAAATATTAGTAATGAATGATTTAAAAATAGTTAAAAATTACTGATTTTTTAGTCAAAAAATATACAGTAAAAGCAGCTTTATAATATTAAATTTACTATTTAATACTATAAGATTTCTCTGAATACTGCTCGGAATTTTTCTCGATCTTCTTGGGTAAAAGCTTTAGGACCTTTGGTGCGTTGACCATTTTTCCTTGCTATAGCACTTAAGTGTCTCGTCTGAAGCAGCTGATCAATATTGTCAGAAGAATACTGGAATCCTTTATGATGCAAAACAAGGCATCCTTTTGGTAACAATAAAGAAGCTAAACCATAGTCTTGTGTAATGACAATATCTCCAGTTTTTGCGAGCTGTACAATTTTGAAATCGGCTGAATCCGCGCCTTGTTCTACATAAACAGTTTCTACATATTCTGGATATTCTTGCAGAGAAAAATGAGCAATACTAGAGACGAGTACAACTGAAATATCTTTTCCTTGAACTTCCTCTATGACGATATCTTTTATGGGACTGGCATCTGCATCAATTAAAATTTTCATTGATAAATCCTTTCTATGAGCTTAGAAGACCTAGTTAAGGCTGCTACTAAGCAAATTACATCCATTTTTAACAGTGTAGCATAAAATGTGGTAGACTATTAGAAATAGTAGCATAGAAAGAAGGAATATATATGAATGAGGAAATCATTCTAAGTGCCGCTGAAATGGTTCGGGAAAAATTAAAAGATGAAGGTTCTGGACATGACTGGTTTCATATTGAACGTGTATGGAAAAATGCAATAAAAATCGGTCAGTCAGAAAAAGTAGACATGTTCGTTGTGCAATTAGCTGCTTTGATGCATGACTTGGCAGATGATAAAGTTGTTTCTAGTGAAGAAGATGGAATTTCTGAGATAAATTATTGGTTAGAAGGCGAAGGCGTGCCATCTGCGGTTACCGAGAAAGTATTGATGATTATTCAGAATATATCTTATAAAGGTGGAAATGGACAAAACTTGGAATCACTAGAAGCCAAAGTCGTGCAAGATGCAGACCGCCTGGATGCTATTGGTGCAATTGGAATTGCTAGAGCTTTTACGTATGCCGGCAGTAAGGGACAACCAATATTCGATCCGCGATATGAAGTACGTGAAGAAATGACGAAAGAAGAATATAGAAATGGAAAAACGAGCACAATCCATCATTTTTATGAAAAGTTGTTAAAGTTAAAAAACTTGATGAATACAGAAACTGCTATAAAAATGGCTCAAGAACGACATCAATTCATGGAACAATACTTGGAAGAATTCTTTAAAGAGTATATGTTAGAAGAAGATGAATAAATTGATGAAAAAAGGAAAACCTTTACCTCGGAGGGTATTGGTCTTCCTTTTTTGCTATTAAATTTAAATCTGTTCTCCTAAATGTAGTATCGCAACACAGGTTGTCTGAATGCCGTTTAAATATTCTTTAATACCAATATTTTCATTAGGTGCGTGATTATCTTCATCAACATTGGCATAAGGAACTGTCAATGAAGGGATTTTTAAAATATCTGTAAAAACATACATTGGACCTGTTCCACCAAGAGCAGGTAAGACGACGGGCAGTTTATTGTGAGAAATTTCAACTGCTCGAATAACTTTTTGGACGATATCTAAGTGCATAGGTGTTCTAGATGGTTTTACACCACCCAAATAATCTAAAGTGATTGTACTCGCTGAGTTAAAATGTTCTACGTGCTCTAAAATGTTTTGGAAAATCAAATCAGGGTCCTGATCGGCTGCTAGCCGCATATCGATTTTAACTTTAGCTTCACTAGGGATAATGGTTTTAGTTCCTTCACCAGTATAGCCACTTCCGAATCCAGCAATATTGAATGTAGGAGAGAGACAGAGTTTTTTATAATATTCTTCAGCAGGTATATCCATTTTGTGCATTCCTATTACTTGAGCAGTAGCTTCTGGATCAAAGGGTAAAGTGCGGATATGGTTTAACTCTTCCTCGGTAGGCGTTAAAATATCATTATAAAAATCTTTAATCAAAACTCGGCCCTTATCATCTACCATTGTACGAATTAGATTAATCAGATCCATTGCGGGATTTGGTGCTATATTTCCTTTATTTCCCGAATGATTGTCTTTGATAGCGCCCTGAGCTTTTAATTCAATATAAAGGAGCCCGCGATTTCCTAAAGTTACAGAAGGCTGATCTTTACCTTCCATGGGTCCATCGGCAGTGTAAGCAATATCAGCTGCAAGAAGTTCTTTATGATTTTCTATAAAAGGAGCAAGATTGATGCTGCCTTTTTCTTCTTCGCCTTCGAATAAAAATTTTACATTGATTGGTAATTTACCATAAAGATCTAGTAAAGACTTAACCGCTAATACATGGGCAATTAATTGACCTTTATTATCTCCCGTTCCACGACCGTAGATTTTCCCGTCGTGAATCGTTGGTTCAAATGGATCTGATTTCCATAACTCCAATGGTTCTGGAGGTTGTACGTCATAATGTCCATAAAATAATACAGTTAGTTTGTTGTCTGGATGTAAAACTTCTCCATATACAACAGGATATCCCTCAGTATCAAGAATCTTAGTATCAATTCCAGCATCTTTCATCATAGTAACTAACAAATCAGCACATTCTAAAACTCCCCTGTTTTGTGCACTGATACTTGGTTGACGAATAAGTTTAAATAGAGACTCCATATGAAACTCTTTTTCTTTATCCAGTTTCTCCCTGACTTTCATAAATTCAATCATTGATTCTTTCATTTTCATTCCCCCTTGGAATATAGTATACACAATTTTGGAATAATATACATAAAAATGTCGGATTTAAATAATAAAAATGTTTTCCTGGACTTTAAAAAGCTATGTAAGGATGCTAAAGCTAATTTAAAATTCTGGAAATTTTCTTTCATCTGGAATTGTTTCATGTGGAACTTTTGAAATATACTTTTCAAAATTATAAAGATAAGGGGTTTGCTCTTGGTTTAATTTTTTACTATAAAAAAGAAGACTTATAACAGCAACGAGGAAAAACATTACAAATAAAGTAGCATATATATTAATGTCATTAATTATATCTTGTTTAGGTAAAAACAATTCTGTATAGCCCCGTTCAAGTATTGCTTTATTTGGAATCAGTGTAGGCAGAATAATAAAAAAGTTATAAAAAGAATGTACAAGAATTGGATAGATTATTTTTTTAGTTTTGATATAGATAACAGCACATAAAATCCCCATTAATAATTGCGGGAGTAATAATGAGCCAATATGAATCCCCATAAATAAAAGTGAACTGAACAAAACCCCTTTTACATTTCCATATTTTTCAGACCATTTATTCAATACGAACCCTCGAAAGAAAATTTCTTCTACTATCGGAGCTGCTATAACAGCTACTGGGAAATAATATAAGAGAGAAGGTCCTGTAGGATCTAAACCTTCAAAGTTCATATTCATAAAAGGAGTAATGAATTCGTCAGGGGAAATAAAAGAAATAATAATACGAAGGATAAAGAAAATAAAAAAGTAACCAGTCCCAGCAATAAGAAGAGTCAATATCCCTATAGGAATAAGCTTTTTCTTGTCCGGATGTCCTCGTCCTGTAATTGCTAAAGAAGAGATATTCTGTTTATCAATTTGACTTAGTGTAATTTTATAAATGAGGTAGTAAAGCGTTAACGAGCCAGTGAGACTAATAATTTCAGAATATTGAAATGGAAAAATGAACAAAAATATCCCACTGATAAGTTCAACTACAAGTGAAGTTAAAATAACTCTCCAGACGATCGACCAAATAGAGGCCTGCTTAAATGTTTCTTCCATGAATAAATGGATCCCTCCGATATTTATCAGATGTGTATATTTATTTAGTAATATTACTAAATGTATCATAGTTTGAACTTAGAATGTAGAGATATGTTATAGATTGTTTGAAGAATACTGTTTTAAAGAAACGTGTGTGATAAAATAGTTTTAATCATAGTCTTGGGGGTACATAGATGGAAACAATATTGGAAATGCGGGAAGTTAGAAAATCTTTTGGTGGAAACCATGTATTGAAAGGGGTGAACTTTTCAGTTCATCCAGGCGAAATCATTGGGTATATTGGCCCGAATGGAGCAGGGAAAAGTACAACAGTAAAAATCATTTTGGGAATGCTGCAGCAAGATGCAGGTGAAATCTTGCTGTTCGGACGATCTCTTTTAGATAGTGGAGATGAGTATAAAGCAAGAATTGGGTATGTACCAGAGAATGCAGAACTGTATGAGACGCTTTCTGCAGAAGAGTATTTATTATTTGTTGGTAGATTATATGGAATAGATGAACAGATCGTTCGTCAGAAAAGTTTATCAATGATGAGAATATTAGGCATTGATGCAGCATTTAAAAATCGATTATCTTCTTTTTCGAAAGGTATGCGTCAAAAGGTCTTGATTATTTCTAGCTTGTTACACAATCCAGATATCTTATTCTGGGATGAACCGCTGAATGGATTGGACGCAAATAGCGTTCAAATTGTTAAAGAAATTTTGTCAGAATTAAAAAAAGATGGAAAAACGATTTTTTATTCTTCTCATATTATGGATACCGTAGAAAAGTTAAGCGATCGAATCATTATCTTAAACGAAGGTATGGTGGTAGCGGATGGTCCATTTGAAGAACTCCAAAAAGATGCTGACGGAACCTTAGAGCAATTATTTAATCAACTAACAGGTTTCAATGAATATGCTGAACTGGCAGCTGATTTCGTTACAGCGATGAAAGGAGAGTCGCACTATGATGCGTAATATCTTTGGTAGAGAATCGAAAAGCAATACACCGTTCTTTATCAAAATATTAGAGTTCTTGGCACCAATGTACCGTGCTTTTGGTGTGGATTATCCTATTTTGAGAGTAATTGTTGAAACGAAAATGGTTATGGATAGTAGACAAGATAGTGTGATTCAAAATTCTGGATGGGGAAATAAGAAGAAAGACAATGAAGATAAAAATGCATTTTTTCAATCTTTGTGGATGTATGCCATATTCAGTTTGATTTTATTATTTGTGTTTGCAATTGATAACATTGTATTTCAATATACAATATTTTTCAGTTATATTTTTGTGATGCTGATATCAACATTAATTGCTAACTTCTCAACGATCTTATTAAATACAAAGGATCAAGTATTGATTGGAACGAGACCTGTTTCATCTAGAACGTTGAGTGCGGCGAAAGCGACACATGTTTTCATTTACCTTATTTCATTTGCTACGGCGATAGCTGGACCAATAGTTATAGCAACCTTCTTTTTCCATGGAATACTAGCAGGTGTGCTGGCTTCCTTGTTAATCATAGTTGCCTCGTTATGGTGCCTATTACTGACAATTATTATTTATGCAACAGTACTAAAACGTTTCAACGGAGAAAAACTTAAAAACATTATTGCTTATAGTCAAATCGGTTTGTCAATTTTTACAATTATCGGTTATCAGATTATGAACCAGGTAATTCAAATTGTTGATCCTGAGGTACTGGCGATTGAACTCAATTTAGATTGGTGGCACGTAATCGTTTTTCCATTGTGGTTTGTAGCACCATTTGGAATGTTGCAGGATGGATGGTCTATTACTTATGGAATCTATATAGCATTTTTACTGTTGGGAACAATAGGGCTTGTAATGCTTTACCGGATTAATAATGATAAGTTAGAAAAAAATCTGCAAAAACTGGATAGCGGAGAAGTTGAAGAGGATAAACGGTCGTTATATGAAACAGTTACGGGTAAATGGTTATCATGGGATAAAAGAGAAGTAGGGTACTATCATTTTGCTTGGCAACTAACAAAACATGAACGAGAATTTAAAACCAGGTTATATCCATCTCTTGCTAGTATTCTTATTTTTCCAGCTGTTCTTTTGTTTTCTTCTTTTAGATTTTCTGAAGGAGCAATAGAAGAATCCATTACTTTTATCTATATGCCTTATTTCACTATGTTGATGCTGCCGATGCTCACTGTGTCCTTACAATATTCTAAAAATTATAAAGGACGCTGGATATTTGAAACGAGTTCGGAAAATGATGAGGGAGTATTTCTTAGGGGAATGATCAAAGCTATGACTATGAAACTAGTTATTCCTATTTATGTATTATTATCAGCAATTGTGATTGTGATAACGGGATTTGAACTAATACCCGTTATTATAAATGGATTTTTATTAATTATTGCTCTTTTCTTTATTGAAGTGAAAAGAACAATTACTGACTATCCTTTTTCTCGCCAATATAATGCATCTGAAGCAAACCAAGGATGTCTAGCGACTGTTATCTTTTTCGGGATTGTAATTATCGCAACTCTATCAATGTTCTTGATACAAGAGTTTATTCCTTTAGGTTCCTATATTGCTTTAGTACTATTGCTAGCAGTAGATAGCTGGTTGCTTACCAAAGGTTTCAATAACACAAAATTTAACCACTTATAAAACTCAAAACAGCTATCCTCAAAGTTCTAGATGAGGATAGCTATTTTTTAATTTTTATATTTAGGCAGGAATTTTAACACTTGTAACGAATCTAATAAAATTATCTTTTGTTCAGCCGATAAAGAATCTTTAGCTGTTTCATGTCCATAAAATACTTGATTCAATAAATGAGCAAATAAATTCAGGACATCTGAATATTCATTTACAGATAAATCTAAACCTTCAAAATAATTTTCGAATGTTTGATTTGATAACTTTTTCTTTTTAATTTGAAAGAGTCTCAATGTCCATCTACTTGCTTGCAGTAAAGATAGTTTATTTTTCTGGATCAGCTTTTCTAAAATCCAGATAGCTACTTTTAAATGGACTGAAAAAAAGTAAAAAGTAAACAGTAGAATAAAAAAGATAGGAATCAAGAATAATAGGTACCAGGAATTAAGACTCTCTTCAGATGAAGTTACAGAATTATTTTCAGACGATTCTTCAATAATTTCTTCTTCTGAGCCTCTTTCAGTCTCTTCTGGTGTTTCTTCGTCAGGCGTTTCCTCTGGAGTTTGAACTTCAGGATCTTCCGCTTCTGGAGAACCCTCTTCTGGCATATCATTCTCATTGAAAGAAGATCCTGAATTTTCTGCCGCCAAATCAGCCTCTGTACGAGTCATTGGATTAGAAAAAGAAGGGCTGGGATCAAAAGGAACCCATCCAGAACTTGGGAAGTAGACCTCAACCCAAGAGTGTGCGTTTGCATTGGTAATCTGATAGTAAGTTTTACCATCAGTATCAGTCTGTTCACTGCCAGGTGAGAAGCCTTTCGTCCATCGAGCGGGAATACCTACTGATCTTAGCATTACAGTCATTGCTGTAGAAAAATTATCGCAATACCCTACCAGTGTTTCAAATAGAAACTGATCTACATAATCTTCCTCTTCTGGTGTTTGAGAAGCATCTTGTAGACTATAACGATATCCTCCATCATTTTTCAAGTATGTTTCAATTGAACGGACCATTTCATATTCACTATCTATGCCTTCAGTCAGTTCGACTGCTAAATCAGTGACTCTTTGAGGTAGGGAAGCTGGAAGCTGTAAATCATCTGGAAAAATTTGAACCATCTTTTCTCTGAGTGATAAATCAGCATCAAACATTGGAACTTCTGTATTGCTGTTTAGAGATTCTAATAGTAGTGTACGCCATCCGTCGTCTTGGTGAAAATTCTCATCATCTATACTTCCTAAAGAAACTGCATCATATGTGATTGTATAACTAGATATGTCCTGTCTTGAATCTGTAACTCTATGATGACCGTTTATATTACTGGCAAGCATCGTAAAGTCGTCTGGAGCATTTTGTATTTCTAATTTTTTCCACCCATAAGGATAAACAATATAGTCAACCGGATTTTCCCATACTAATGTTGTGGTTTCCTGAATTTCAGCAGGCTTTTTGGGTGTGGTTCCATATAATAAGTCGACATTTTCTGGCTCATAAGGAGAGGTGGCGAGACTTCTATCAGAAGGAAGATCGCTGTTCCAACCGCTACCAGTATATTCCATACGGTGTAACACTTTCCAATATTGAGGGGTTTCAGTATAGGCTTTAAATAACGGAGTGAAATCATTTTGTAAAGGACCGCCTAATACTTCATCATCTGTATCCATACCGATTTGCTGATATCTGGATTGAGGCGATCTAGCCCTGATCCAATCAAAGAAACCTTGCTGATTTAGATATTGCTGATAAGCTTCTGAACTTTTTTCCAACCATTCTTGAACGGGTCTTAAAGGAGTGATGCTCCAATAAGTTATTCCAATTAATATAGAGGTTAGTAAAGCCGTGAGTCCTGCAGATTTTAAAAACTGAAACGTATTAAAACGGTGGTCAATATGCACTAGACCAATCAATAAAAGACCAAACCCAGTTACAGAAACAGCAGTACTCAAAATAGCCTGATTTGTGAAAGTATGAATAACAATTAAATATCCAAGAGCTATCAGAAAAGAAGGCATTGCTAATCTTTGCCGGATAGATGTGTAAGTGAGTAATGTGATTAGAAACAATAAGCAAACTGTTGCAAGAAAAACAGGAATAGTCGACATACTGGTTGAAAGAAGAGTAGTCCATTCTGTTTTCCCATATTGCCAGATTAGAGAGAGCCATTCTATGAAATTCATCTGTTTATTAGATGGCGGAAACGTATAGTACAAGAAAATAGTTATTGTTCCGAATTGAATCAGAAAGTAAAGCCACCATTTTTTAAATAGAGCAGCGATGATTTGAGTCATAACAAAAAATAGTACAAAAAAATAAAATCCATTTAATTCATTGATTTTTAAAAAAAGAAATAAGACAGGAAGCAGCAAAAACGTGTGCACGATACTGAGTAAAAATGAACGAATAAAATTAGATAGGGGACTAATATAATTATTCACTGAGCCCTTCTCCTTTCTCTGGAGTAAGCTGCTTTTCGGTCATAATAGTACAAGAGGCTGGCTGACTTAGATATACTGGAATAGTAAGATCGCTGGGCTTAACAATGATAAGTTGTTCAGCGGTATAATCGAGCCTATCAATCAGTTTTTTTATCTTTTGCGTATCTGCGCTAGGCTGAATCGTTAAAAAATCTCTCTTATCATCTTTTGACAGCGTTACCCCATCAAAATCACCAATGAGAAGTAATCTAATCTTATGAGAAATAGACAAATGTTGATATAAACTATAGGTTAAGTTGAGTAATTCTTCGAATTGCAGAGATGAAGAACCGAAAAAACATAAAGTAATAGGCCTAATCTCTTCTGTGTCATATTCTTTAACCATCCATTGCTCACGTTTTAAACTCGATTTCCAATCGATTGCACTCAGTGAATCGCGACTTTGATATTGTCTGATTTCTTTGACTTGAAATTCATGATGAGAAAAGGAGCTACTTTGAGCAGTCTTGATTGATTGAGTATCTATTAATGAGACCAACGCTTTCTTAGTTAAATGAGTAGGAAAAATAGAAATTAAGACTGGTATATTCTGCTTGGAGTAATATTTGAAAATACCAAACAAGCCATATCCTTTTATTTCAAGTGTGAGATGATTATACTGACCTCTTGTAAGAGAAAAATTATCAAATCGGACTTGAATCATATGTTTAAAGAAAGCAGTAGGGTAGATCGTTCTAAGCGAACTTGATTCCAATAACGTAAGTTTTAAAGAAGACATCATGAAAGCCAGAGACCAACGAGGAGTCAGTGTAAATATAAGATCTACCGTTCCATTATCATGGATTTTCCAGTCGATATCCTTGAATTGGATATTTAATGGTGTAGATAAAAATGCAATCAATAATACAAGGGTAAAAGCATAGAAAATGAACCAGGTAACAGTTTCAGGGAAAGTAAAAGTATAAAGTGTGATTAATAAATATAAAAAGAAAAAGGAGAGAAAACGCCAACTAGGGAGATATCTTTTCATTCTGTACGCCTGCTTTTTGTAGGGATTGCTATCTGACTAATCAATTGTTCAATAAACAGATCAATATCTTCTCGGTCTAATTTATTTTCAAATAGCAGTCGATGGCGGAATAAAGGTTTAACAATTGATAGAATATCTTGAGGAATAACATAATCTCGCTCATTGAGCAATGCTTGACTACGAGCAGCAGCTAGGCAATTTTGAACACCACGAGGACTGATTCCCAATTTAACTGCTGGATGATGGCGACTAGCATCTGCTAGAGAAACGATATATTCAAGTAACTGTTTGTTTACATGAATAGTATTGACTGTTGCTTTTAATGAATTGAAATCTGAAAGAGATAAAATCGGATCCAACTTCTCAATAGCAGTTAACTGTTCTGGAGATTCAAGCATACGAACCTCTTGTTCTGGACTAGGATATCCTAAAGAAAGCTGGAAAAGAAATCTGTCTAATTGAGCTTCCGGTAAAGGATATGTTCCTTCGTAATCAATAGGATTCTGAGTGGCTAAAACAAAAAAAGGATCAGGCAACTGATGTGTTTTTCCATCCAAAGTCACTTGTTTTTCAGACATAGCTTCCAGCATAGCAGCTTGAGTTCTAGGAGAAGTTCGATTGATTTCGTCTGCTAGAACGATTTGATTGAAAATTGGACCTTTTCGAAATTCAAATTGTTCGTCATGTAGATTAGGTACAGAAAAACCGATAATATCAGAAGGAATCAGGTCTGGAGTAAATTGGATACGAGAAAAATCAGCTTCTAAACATTTAGATATTGTCTTGATCAAAAGTGTTTTTCCTACTCCTGGAATATCTTCAAATAATACATGCCCGCTTGCTAGCATAGCGTTGAGAGTGAGACGAGTTACTTCCTTTTTTCCAATAACGATTTGATCGACTACTTCGATTAAAGTATGCAGCTTCCGAATTGCTTGAGTGGTTTGGTTTGAAAAAGTCACCTTTTAAATCCTCCTAAAATACAGGTTAGTTGATATTATTGTAAATATAAAATATCTCTAAAACAATGGTTGAACCATAACTTTAGAAAAAATTACAAATACTATACAAAAACAGAAAGGACTAATCAAGTGACAGTCCTTTCTGTTTGTTAGAATAGTATTAAATTTTATACATCTAATAATTTATTATATAGAATAGCTAAATCTAGACTGACCTTTTTTATATCCAGCCTTAAAGCCTCCTGACGACCGTTTGCTGTCAGGGAGGGAAGCTTTTCTTCTAGAATTAAAGGTATGACATCTTCAAATTCAGATTGAGTTCGTGCTTTATAAACAACTTCTTTATCTGGCAGCCATTTTTTATAAATTGGGATATCTCTGACAAGGACAGGTGTTTCGTTTGCTAAGGCTTCTAGTAAAACAATTCCTTCTGTTTCTTCATAGGTCATGAATAAAAACAAATCACAGCCTGAATAAGCATCATGAAGTTCTTCTGGTGAAATAAATCCAGGGAAATGAACGTTCGAAGTTGCTTGGTTAATGGCTTTTTGAACAGCACTCGTTATCAGTGATTTAGGAGTGTTGCCAAACCAGTAAAAAGAGTATTCCGGATACTTTGCAGCTAAAGCGATAAAGTCAATAATGCCTTTTCTGTCAATAAGATGGCCAACCGAAATAATTGCTTTTTGAGTATTAGTTAGAGCAAATTTTTTTCTAAATCGATCTCCAGATTTTTTACTTTTAGAGAAGAAAGTTGTATCAACACCATTTGAAAGTGAAAAAATAGGTTTATTTAAGTCATAACCAAGTAGAAGTTCTTTTGAATATTCTGTAGGGGTTATAATCATATCACCTTGTCGATAACAAGTCTGGAGCCACTTTTTGAATAATGGAGCTACCAGATTAGATCCACGAAATGAATTCATAAAATCTTCCATAGTAGAGTGGCCATAATAAATGACTTTTTTACCTTTAGATCGAGCTTTTCTAGCCATCCACAATGAATCAGGCAGTACTGTATTCAAATGAACGACATCGTACGCTTCATCCGGATTTTCAGTAAAAGGGATATTCAAGTTTTTCAGCATCTTCTTTTGGTGACGAAGTGCCTCCCCAATTCCGCTTTGAGTGAAGACTTTTTCTGAACCAGTATAAAGTAAAACTTTCATGTCAAAGTGTTTCAACTGAATCCTCATTCCTACATTGAGAAAACGTGCTGATGAGTATAATTTCGGATTGCTTCAAAATATACTGCTTCAACCTGTTTTCCGAAAGTTTCAATAGAGTATGTTTCTTCGATTTTATTTTGTGCTTCTTTTTTCTGAATCTCATTAAATTCAGCTTGGCTTAGTAATGTGTAAAGATAAGATTTGAATTCTTCATAGCTAGTATATTGATAGCCATTTTCTCCATTACGAATGACGTCAAGCAGACAATCATCCTTACGGCATAAAGCGAGTACGCCACTTGCTAAAGCCTCTATATAAGAGAGTCCTTGGGTCTCACTTGTTGAAGCACTGACGAACACATCTCCTAATTGATAGTAGGCAGGAATATTTACAGGATCTACCATTCCTACAAAAATAACGTAAGGACTCATATTTAATTTATCGACATATTCCTCTAGTGTAGCTCGGTATGGACCATCTCCAACAACTAATAAGCGAATAGAAGGGTCCTGTAAACGACTCATATAAAAAATGATTTCTTCTAGATTTTTTTCCTTTGCAACTCGTCCTACACTAACTAGGACAGAACAATCATCGGGGATTGATAAAGAATTTCTGAAGGATTTTATTTCCTCGGGCTGCAAAGGTTTACTGAATTTGACCAGGTCTAAACCAGTAGGGATAACGTGTATAGGTTGAGTAACTTTATATCCTTTTAAAAGTAATTCGACTTTTTTTGTTGGCGCAATGACAGCTTCTGAGCTGTTCAATACTTTTTTACTGAATAATCCTACTGCTTTTTTACCCCACTTTTTATTGGGGGAAAAGTAGTGTGTATAGTCTTCGTACACAGTATGATATGTATGCACTAGAGGGACGTTTAGAATTTCAGAAATCCGACGTGCAATACGAAATGTACTAAACTCACATTGAGTGTGAATAATGTCTGGACTCCACTGCAATATATGAGACAAAACATCATCGTCCATTGTGAAGGCGAATCGAGCACCTGGATAAATCTTGCCGATGCCATAGGAAGACATTGTATATAAACCTTCCTCTTCACAAATTTTAACATTGTCTTTATCTGATAGTGTCAATACACGGACTTCATGCCCTTGTTTGGTCAGAATATCTTTTAGGTTGATAATAGAAGTGATTACACCGTTAACAGTTGGGGTATACCATTCTGTTGTAATTAATATCTTCATATCGTCCTCCAAAATTAATTGTATTCATTATACTCTAAATAAAGTGATAGGATGACCATATTTTAAAAATAATATCTAAAATTTACAAAAAATTTTAAAATATTCAATCATTATACATGTGGATGTCATTTTTTCTTCACATTATTAGTGTACGCGGTTATCAGAATACATTCATCAGACTTAAGACTGGTTTTTTATCTTCAATCGGCATGAGCATTAAAACTTCGTCTAAAATCAATATCTGCGTTGTTTTAAAGGGTATAGATACGATACAATAAGTAGGAGAATAATTCAATGATTAAGGAGCACAAATCTAATGAATAAAGTCATTTTAACTGGAGACCGTCCTACGGGAAAACTCCATCTTGGGCATTACGTAGGCTCTTTACAAAATCGTGTAAAAATGCAGGAAGATCCGGATACGCATATATATGTGATGATTGCTGACCAGCAAGCATTGACGGACAATGCGAAAACACCGGAAAAAGTTCAACAGAACCTGCTGGAAGTGGCGCTGGACTATCTCGCGGTTGGTCTGGATCCTGAGCGTTCTACAATTCTGATCCAGTCACAAATTCCACAGCTGCCAGAATTGACGATGTACTATTTGAACTTGGTTACGATGGCCAGACTGAATCGAAATCCTACTGTGAAGTCTGAAATTCAGGAAAAAGGGTTTAATGAGAGTATCCCTGCTGGATTTTTTATGTATCCAGTCAGCCAGGCAGCAGATATTACAGCTTTCAAAGCAACGCACGTACCGGTCGGGGAAGATCAGAGACCTATGTTGGAGCAGACTAGAGAAATTGCAAGAGATTTTAATCGAACGTATCATACCGAAGCTTTGGTCGAACCGGATATCATTCTGCCGCCAAAAGGGCATGGACGACTAGTCGGAATCGATGGAAAAGGCAAGATGAGCAAGTCTTTGAACAATGGGATTTACTTATCTGATTCTGCAGATGAAATCCAGAAAAAAGTGATGAGTATGTATACAGACCCAAACCATATTCGCGTAGAAGATCCGGGTCAAATCGAAGGCAATGTTGTCTTTACTTACTTGGATGTTTTCGATGATGATAAAGAAAAAGTACAAAAGCTGAAAGACCATTACCAAAAAGGCGGATTAGGCGATGTGAAAATCAAACGCTACTTGAATGAAGTTCTGCAGGCGAAATTGCAGCCGATCCGCGAACGCAGAGAAGAATTCGCAAAAGATCGTGAAGCTGTCCGTACCATGCTGAAAGCCGGCAGTGAAAAAGCAGAACGTGTCGCAGCGCAGACATTGGATGAAGTGAAAGCGGCAATGGGGATCAATTACTTTTAATGGAGATGTGTAAGTTGTGAGGAGGTGTCTTTGTGGACTGGCTAAGCAGTACGATTGGGGTAATAGTACTCGTCATACTTGGAATATCCGGTGTGTTCTTGTTCCGTTTCAAGAAAGAACTGCAAGCAGCGGTAGCGGAAGATCGAAGTTTGTCAGAGGATTTCACTGAAAAATGGGAAAAGAGATTGAAATGGTATAAAGTCGGAATCATCAGTGCAACTGTGTTGGGAATCATCAGAATTCTGTTATAGCAAGAGGCTTTTTGGAACTTGAATTAATACTATTTAGAGAAACAGAAAAAGGAAGCCGTTGGTTTCATTTTTCTGTTTTGTTTTTGACGTACGTTATAATAAAAGAGAAAGGAGTGACAGTATGGATATAACAAACCCAACGCAAGCCCGTAAAGATTTTTATAATCTGATCGATCGAGTAAATGAGACACATGAGCCGGTCTATATAACGGGAAAGAAAGGAAAGCAAGGTGCAGTCATGATCAGTGAAAAGGACTGGGGCAGCATACAAGAAACACTATACCTGCAGAATGCTGGGATAGCAGAAGTGATCAAAGAAAGAGAAAATGATGAATTAATAGATGCTGAGGATATCAATTGGGATACTCTGTAAGCATCAAAAAGCAAGTACAAAAAGATTTGAAGAAACTAAAAGCTGCCCATTTAGAAAGAAAGGTTAAAGAACTGATTGTTTTGTTAAAAACGGACCTTTTTCTGACACCTCCACCGTATGAAAAATTAATAGGTAATCTAGCAGGACATTATTCCAGAAGAATCAATATTAAGCATCGTTTAGTCTATACGGTGGATGAAATCAATAAACAAGTAACCATTATCTCTGCTTGGACACATTATGAAAAAAACCCTTGAACGAGTCTATTGTTAGATTTGCTCAAGGTTTTTCTATATAACTTTCAGTACCAATGTCTGCGCTGGGCAGTAGCTTTGCTGAATAAGTCTTTTAGCTTCTCTTCGTCTGCTGTCTTTAAAGTTTGTTTTAATTTGTCCAGTTCTGTTTCAAGTTGTTCAATAGACTTCAGCAGCGCTGAACGATTATTTAGGAATAATTCGCTCCATAATTCACCGTTGATATCTGCGATCCGCGTCAGTTCCTGAAAACTGTTTCCCGCAAAAGTCAGCGTGTCCTCAGAAGCCTGATTGCTGTTCACAACGGCGACAGACAAAGCGTGCATCAATTGACTGACATAAGCAATCTGCTCGTCATGCAATTCGGGTGAAACACGGGTGATTTTTGTAAATCCGATCTCTCTATAGAGGTTTTCGATGAGTTGGATATTTTTCTCTTTATTTTTAGAAGTGGGGGTGATCAAGGCATTCGCACCAATAAATCTCGTGTGATCCGCGCCGATAATCCCTTTTTTCTCACTTCCGCGCATAGGATGAGCGAATACGAAGTCGGCTATATCAGGCAGCACCTCCGCAACTTGTTCAATAATGGCCGTTTTAACGCCCGTCACATCCGTGATGACCACACCAGCTTTAAAAAGTGCATGGTACTTTTCGATAAAAGGTGCAATCTGACTAGGATACAAAGAGAGTAGGAGTACATCTAAATCAGGAAGAAATCCTTCCGCGCTCAATGATCCTTCTTTGATCATCCCGCTTTTTTCAGCCGTTTTTACTGTTTCTTCATCAATATCGACTCCGTAAATCTCTTCATATCCCGCTGCTCGAAGTCCAGCTGCGAAGGATCCGCCGATTGCGCCAAGTCCGATGATTCCAATCTTCATGTTAAGCTCCTTTAAGTTTGTATTCTTCCAATGCATGAATGGCTAATGTATATCCCGTAATGCCGAAACCAGAGATTTGACCAATACAGGCAGGCGCTACAACAGATTCTCTGCGAAAAGCTTCTCGGGCATGAATAGCACTTAAGTGAACTTCTACTGTAGGAACACTGACCGCTTTAACGGCATCATGAAGTGCATAACTATAGTGAGTGTAAGCAGCTGGATTCAAAATGATCCCGTCAGCTTGCTCGCTGTGAGCTTGCTGGATACGATCAATCAGCGCGCCTTCCGTATTACTTTGAAAAAAAGCGCACGTATGCCCGCGATCTTCAGCGTAAGTTTTGATCTTCTGCTCAAGATATTCCAGTGTTTCTTTTCCATAAATGTCTGGTTCCCGTATTCCTAGAAAATTTAAATTAGGACCATTGATAATCACTAAATTCATCTGTCTTCTCCTTTATTTAGATATTATAGAAGCAGGAAGCTGTTTCTCGATTTTGTTTAGCACATGTTCCAAAGAAGAGGTGTTAGATATAATGATATCAGCTGCTTCCGTATAAAGATCTTTTCGCTCCTGGTACAATTGGTATAGTCTTTCTGTTCCTGACTTCAAAAGTGGACGATGTTCCGTCTGAATATCTTGAACAATCTGTTCAATTGGCCGGTCGAGCAAAATAATCCACCCCGTCTTTCTAAATGCCTGAATATTGAGTTGATTTAACACAACACCGCCGCCGCAAGATAAAACGGTTCGCTGCTGCTGAGCGGCGAGATTTTGGCATGCAGCTGCTTCAATTTCTCTGAAATGAGCTTCACTGACTGCGAAAAGCTCAGGGATCGTCTGTTTTTCTGTTTGTTCTATATAATGGTCGATATCTATAAAAGGCATAGATAGCCGTTCGCTCAGCTGTTTGCCGATGGTGGTTTTGCCGCTGCCCGTCATGCCGATCAATACAATGTTGGATTTCATCTTTTCTCACCAAATTCCTGAATCAATTCTTCAATAACGGAAGAATCAATTTCAAGGTTTTCCCAAATCTCTACCGCTCTGACAGCTTGCCCGATCAGCATATCCAATCCATTTGCCGTTTCTTTCGCATGCTTTCTTCCTAATGATAGAAAGGTTGTTATAGAAGGATTGTAGACTAAATCGATCAAAATACCGAAATGTTGAATCATCCCTTCAGAAACCGGCGTATCCGCTGTGTCTGGATACATTCCGACAGGGGTGGTATTAATCAGAAAATCTCCCTGCAGCGTCGAAGCCGACGTGTAATTGGTATATGTGGTTTTGTCTGTAGATTCGAAACGCTCAGGAGATCTGGAGACGATGGTAATATGCTGGATGCCTTGATGTAGCAAATAAGCAATCACCATTTTTGCAGCTCCGCCGGTCCCCAATACAACTGCTGTTTTTCCAGCTGGAGACCATTTTCGACGTTCAAAAATCAATCCGAATCCCGCATAGTCCGTATTATATCCAATTAAATGACCAGCCTGATTTTTTATCGTATTTACTGCCTGAAGCTGTCTTGCCAAGGGATCTAGTTCATCCAAAAATGGCAGAACCGTTTCCTTGTAAGGTATGGTTACATTCACCCCGCTGATGGTTAATGTACGAATGCTTGCTACCGCTTCAGACAACTCAGCCGGCGGGAAAGCAAATGTCTTGTATGAAGCTTGTAATCCAGTCTTTTGATAAATAGATCGATGCAGAAGAGGAGATAAACTATGAGACAAATGCTCTCCAAATAAACCGTAAAAATGCATGAGCGACTCCTTTCAGTCAAGTAAGTTTGGTTTGAAGTATAGACAAAAGAAAAATGAATTACAAATAGAATCTGAAAGTTTATGAGAATTCATTAAATTTATTCGGTCTGAAAAAAGTGAGTACATCCCATTTTTGAGCGGTTTTTTGAACGATAAAAATAAAAGATTAAAATATAATTTGAAAAACTTTTGTGATTTCTGTTGACATTGAATTTTTTACTTGCTAGTATTGGGGCACAGTTGAACAACAGCTGATACCAATCAATTGAGGAGTTAGGAACATGATCAACCAACATCACATTCATAAAGCACCGACCTCACAATTGAATCGTTATTACTTTAGCTTCTTTAGGATCAAATCTATGGAGGCTAGAGAGCTTTAAGCTGCTGACAACAGCGTCCCATAGATTTCCAGAGAAATCGAATGGGGCGCACAAGTAAAATAACAACATTTTATGAGTGAATATAAACCAAAGCCGCATTCGATCTTCTACAGAAGACAGAATGCGGCTTTTTGCTGTGGCCGTTCGAAGCGAAGCGAGTTACGGCCACAGTACTAGGCGAACGAAGAGAGCGTAGTCCCCGATTTGCAAAGGTCCGTTTGAACGAAGAGAATTACGGCCACAATACTAGGCGAGGGAAAGCGAGCGTAGTCACCGATCCGTCAGGGCCCGTTCAATCCAAAAAGTAAAGAAAATAAAAAAGAAGGAGCAGCAAAATGATCATCCATACCTTAGGACCAAACAGCACAGACAGCTACGCAGCAGCAGAGTCGCTTCTCAAATCAGAGGAGGATGATATCGTTGAGTATCCGTCTTTTGACAGTCTGCTACATAATTTAGAGCAGATAAAAGGGCAACATGTATTATTCCCAGTGGCATTTAAAAGCGCAAGAAGAGAGTATGGCTGGAAAGAATTCAATTATGATTACTGGGACAAAGTCGAGTTGATTGAAGTCTTCAAAAAGAAAACGAAACCGATGGTGCTGGTGAAAAATACAAAATATGCAGAGAACACCACAATGATTCATCCAGCAACAACGATTTTTATGAAAAAGTATCTAGAGAAGGAAGCAGATGAAACGATTATCAGCTTTACAGATAGTAAGTACAAAGCCTGGACAGCTTTTAAAAAGAAAAACCTTAAGTATACGATTATCAGTGAAGATGTATACGAAAAAGAGAAGCATCCAGAACACCAAGTCGAAGAAAGATATGAGCCCATAATGGTCTGGTGTCTATACAAAATAAAAAACTAACAAAAAGAGGAGAATATAAAATGATTATCGTATTAAAACAAGGAATTTCAGCTAATTCAATTAAAGAGGTAACAGCAAAACTAGAAGCTAAAGGGGTATCTGTTAGCCACTTCTCAGATATTAAGAGAGATTTTCTAGGATTGATTGGAGATACGAGTGGCATCGATACGCATCAATTGCAAGCATTGACAGAAGTAGAACAGATCGTTCGTGTAGAAGAACCCTACAAAAGAGCAAATAGAAAATTTCACCCAGAAAACTCTGTTGTAAAAATTGATAACGAAACAATTGGTGGCGGTCAGTTAGGAATTATTGCGGGTCCTTGTTCTGTAGAAAGTGAAGAGCAGATCATTCATGTTGCTAAACGAATCAAAGCAGCGGGTGCAAATTTCCTACGCGGTGGAGCATTTAAACCAAGAACATCTCCATACAGTTTCCAAGGATTAGAACTTGAAGGACTCAGAATGCTTCAGGCAGCTAAAGCTGAAACAGGACTGCCCATTGTTACAGAGTTGATGTCAACAAAATGGATCGATGAATTCGTAGAATCCGTAGATATGATTCAAATTGGTGCCCGAAACATGCAGAACTTCGATTTATTAAAAGAAGTTGGTAAAACGCAGACACCAGTATTGCTGAAACGAGGATTATCTGCCACATACAAAGAATGGTTGATGTCAGCAGAGTACATTATGTCTGAAGGAAATGAAAATGTTATTTTATGTGAGAGAGGCATTCGTACCTTTGAAACAGAAACAAGAAATACATTAGATATTCAAGCTGTACCGGTTATCAAAAAATTATCTCACTTACCTATTATTATCGATCCAAGTCACGCTGGAGGGATGTCATACTTGGTTGAAGCTGGTGCAAAAGCGGGAATCGCAGCCGGAGCCGACGGTCTAATGATTGAAGTTCATGACGATCCAGCAAACGCATGGAGTGATGGAGAACAGTGTCTGACACCAGACGAATTTGCAGAACTAATGGTGAAAGCTCGCAAACTAGCTGAAATTGAAGGACGTTCTATCCAAGAAGCATCAACAATCTTGACAAAATAATATTAAGGAGGTAAAACATGCCTGAAATCACTGTAGCGATTCCTGCAAATGAGACAAGTTATGCTTTAAAAATCGAAAAAAAACTATTAAATAAAGTGGGTAAGGAGATTGCTCAGATTTTTAACGGTTCAAAAATCATGGTTGTAACAGATGAGACAGTTCACGGTTACTATGGTGAAACAGTTTTAAATCAATTGAAAACGGCGGGATATGACGTTCAGTGCATCGTCTTGCCGCCTGGAGAACAAACGAAGGCATTCAGTTCAATGCCTAATATTTATAGTCAACTGATAGAATTTGGCTTAACGAGAAGTGATCTGATCATCGCACTGGGTGGTGGAGTAGTAGGGGATATTACGGGATTTGCAGCTGCAACTTATTTGAGAGGGATCTCTTTCGTGCAGATTCCAACGACGCTGCTTGCGCAAGTAGACAGCAGCGTCGGCGGTAAAGTCGGTGTTGATTTACCCGAAGGAAAAAATTTAGTTGGGGCTTTTTACCATCCTAAACTTGTCCTGATTGATCCCTTAGTACTTGAAACGTTGACCGATTTGTCTTTTGCAGATGGAATGGCGGAAGTAATCAAATACGGCTGTATAAAAGATGAACCATTTTTTAACCTTTTAATGGACTTATCTTCAAGAGAAGAAGTGATGGAACAGATTGAGTATATTATCGAAAAGTGCTGTACGATTAAAAAAGAAGTCGTTCAGGCAGATGAGAAGGATACAAGTGAACGGATGCTGCTGAATTTCGGTCATACACTCGGTCATGCTATCGAAGCTTACTATAACTATGAAACCTATTCTCATGGTCAGGGCGTTGCGATTGGAATGGTTGAACTATCAAAAATTGCTGAAGAGAAATCTCTGACAAAAAGTGGCACAACTGAAAAAATCATTTCTATTTTAGAAAAAAATCACTTACCGACAAAACTGGCAGAACCAAGAGACTATGCAAAAATCTTAACTTACATTAAAAAAGATAAAAAGAACTTTGAAGGCAGTTTAAATGTCATTCTACTAAATGAAATTGGACAAGCTCAAAAGCTTAAGACAAATCGACAGTTTTTTGATGCATTAAAGACAGGAGGAACAACGAATTGACGACTTTAAAAGTTATTCCAAAAAAGTTAAAAGGAACAGTTACCGTTCCTCCTTCGAAAAGCATGGCCCACCGAGCAGTTATCTGTGCTAGTCTGGCAGATGGGCGAAGTGTAATCAGTAATATCCAGTTATCGGATGATATCAAAGCAACAATTGAAGGAATGCGAGCATTTGGAGCAGTGATCCTGCACGATGGAGACACACTGACTATTGACGGAATTGGTACGGGCATAACTAGGCGCAGTCAGGAAATCAATTGTAACGAATCGGGTTCTACACTCCGATTTCTCGTTCCATTAGCGACTCTATTTGAAGGAGAAACACGTTTTGTAGGCAAAGGAAAGCTTGGCCAACGACCGCTTGAACCCTATCAGGAAATGTTTGAAAATCAGTCCTTGAGATATGAGCCAGCACCTACAGAACTGCTCGACTTAACAATTGAAGGCCGCTTGAAGCCAGGTGTTTATGAAATGGCTGGAGATATCAGTTCTCAATTTATTACGGGTATGTTGCTGACACTGCCAATGCTTGACGGAGAATCTGTTATCAAAATGACTACGCATCTAGAATCAAAAGGATATATCGATCTGACTCTGACTGTACTTAAAGAATTTGGGATAGAAATTAATCACGACAAAGAATACAAGTTTTTCAAAATAAAAGGAAACCAGTCGTATCAAGCACAGGACTACAAAATAGAAGGAGATTATTCGCAAGCTGCTTTCTGGTTAAGTGCTCGAACGTTGGCTAATGAGATTTCAGTCGAAGGACTAAACGACTACTCACTACAAGGCGACCGGGAAATCGTAGAGATATTGGAAGACTTAAGTCAGCAAGCGGATGAACGAGTGATTGATGGTGCTCAAGTGCCAGATATTATTCCAGTCGTTGCCCTAGTTGCTGCCTTGAGTAAAGGCAAAACAAGACTGATCAATCTGGACAGACTTCGGATCAAAGAAAGTGATCGCTTAATTGCTACTCAAAAAGAGCTGGCTGCTTTGGGGGCTCGGATTAAAGTTGTAGGAGCTGACTTGCATATCGAAGGTGTTTCAATATTAAAAGGTGGTCAAGAGGTCTGGAGCCATAAAGATCACCGCATGGCGATGATGCTGGCGATTGCTTCAACTATATGTCAGGAACCGATCATCATTAAAGATACAGAATGTGTTAAAAAATCTTATCCCGATTTCTGGGAAGTTTTTCAAAATGTAGGAGGAGAAATACATGAGTGGAATATGGGGTAAAAATGTACAAGTCTCAATATTTGGAGAATCTCATGGTGTAGCGATCGGGATTACAATCAATGGTCTGCCACCAGGGTTAGAAGTAGATATGGAGCAAGTACTGTTTGAAATGGCAAGAAGAGCACCCGGCAGAAATGAACTGACTACACCAAGAAAAGAAAAGGACCAACCAGAAATTCTAAGTGGCCTATTAGATGGAAAAACAACTGGAGCACCACTTACTGCTATCATCTGGAACACGAATACACGCTCAAAAGACTATAGTTTACTTAAAAATGTTATGCGACCGGGACAGGCAGATTATCCTGGACGGGTACGTTACAAAGGACATAATGACCATAGAGGAAGTGGCCATTTTTCTGGTAGAATTACGGCGCCGCTAGTTTTTGCAGGAGCCATCTGCAAACAATGGCTGGCACAAAAAGGCGTAACGGTTGGCGCGCATATCCAGTCGATCGGGATGATTGAAGATGAATCGTTCGCTGATCAAAAAGAAGTGACATTGGAACAGATTCGATCTTTCAAGGAACAGCAATTGCCATTATTTAATGTTGAAAAAGAAACAGAAATGAAAGATTTGATCGTAGAAGCAAAAGAAGATGGCGACTCTGTGGGTGGAGTGGTTGAAACATTTGTATTAGGACTAGATGCAGGTTATGGAAATCCGTTTTTCGATTCCGTAGAGTCTCAACTTGCGCACTTAGTTTTTGCAGTCCCGGCCATCAAAGGGATCGAATTCGGAACAGGATTTGATATTGCGAAGATGCGAGGATCAGAAGCAAATGATGAATACTACTATGACGAACATGGACAGATCAAGACTCGTTCAAATAATAACGGTGGCATTATCGGAGGGATTACGTATGGTATGCCCGTTGTGTTCCGTGCAGCTGTAAAACCACCGGCTTCTATTAAGAAAAAACAACAGACCATTAACGTCGAAGAGGGTAAAGCAGCAGAACTGGAAGTGGAAGGGCGACATGATCCGTGTATCGTACCACGTGTCTTGCCTGTATTAGAAGCCGTTACTGCCCTTGGATTGATGGACTTGATGATGGGAGGACAACATCATGAGTGAGTTAGAACAATACAGAGATGAAATTGATGCGATCGATCAGGAACTGACAAGGCTATTCGAAGCTCGATTAAAAACAGTATTGAAAGTGGGAGAGTATAAAAGACAGCATGAATTACCTGTGCTAGATGCCAGTCGAGAACAGAAAGTGATTGCTAAAAATGTCGATCGTCTGGAAGACAAGCAGTTTGAAGAAGAACTGACAAAGTTTTTCCAGTCTATGATGGACATTACTAAAGAGACTCAAACGAAAATGATGAAATAATTATTGATAGAGAAAAAGGTTCGTAAAGCAGCTATGAAAATCTGTTTTACGAACCTTTATTTTATGATTATCTAATCTGACCTTCACCAAATACTATATATTTGGTTGAAGTGAGTTCAGGTAATCCCATAGGTCCTCTAGCATGAAGTTTTTGGGTACTGATCCCAATCTCAGCCCCGAATCCGAATTCAAATCCATCTGTGAATCGAGTCGATGCATTAATGTAGACTGCAGCGGAATCAACTTCTTTGTGGAATCGTTGGCTGGCACTATAGTCACTCGTGACGATAGCTTCAGAGTGCCCGGTGCTGTAGTGATTAATATGAGCAATAGCCTCATCAATAGAAGAAACAACTTTGACTGCTAAAATATAATCTAAGAATTCTGTTTCCCAATCTTTTTCGGTAGCTGGAACAGACTGAGTAAAGATAGCTTGAGCAGCTTCGTCAGCACGCAATTCGACGTTCCATTCTGCTAAAGCTTGCTCAATAACAGGAAGAAAGTCTTCTGCAACACGTTCGTGAATCAGTAAGGTCTCTGCGGCATTACAGACAGAAGGTCTAGACGTTTTGGCATTGACTATAATATCTTTTGACATTTCAAGTTCTGCAGACTGGTCGATATACACGTGACAGTTTCCAGTTCCTGTTTCGATAACTGGAACAGTTGCGTTTTCTACGACTTTTTTAATCAGATTCGCACCACCTCGAGGAATCAACACATCCAGGTAACGATTCAACTGCATCATTTTTCGAGCTGTCTCTCTGGAAGTATCTTCAACAAGTTGAATGACTTCTTTCTGGAAAGTGGTAGATTCTAATCCCTTTTGCAGCACTTCAACTATCGCTTTATTTGAATGAAAAGCTTCTTTTCCTCCACGCAGGATTACAACGTTTCCTGACTTGAAGCATAGTCCCGCAGCGTCAGAGGTTACGTTAGGCCGTGATTCATAAATGATTCCAATAACACCAAGCGGCACAGTCTGCTGACCGATTCTTAACCCTGCCTCATTCGTCCACATATGTTTGACCAAGCCGATAGGATCAGAAAGCAATGCAATATCTCTTAAACCATCAGCCATAGCAGTGATCCGCTCATCAGTCAGTGTTAAACGATCCAACATAGTCTCCGCAATTCCGTTATCTGCAGCAGCAGCTGTATCTTTCTGGTTAGCTTTTAAAATCTGTTCTTTATGATCCAGTAAAGACTGAGCCATTTTATTTAAAGCTTCATTCTTATCTTTAGTCGAAGCGTAAGCAAGGAATTTAGTCGAATCTTTTGCTTTTTTTCCTAAGTTAATCAATGTCATAGCAGTGGTCCTCCTTTCTGAGTAGGGATGAATAAAGTACCAATCTGTTCACCGGCTAATATACGAAAGAGGATCGTAGGATCTTCTCCATTCGCTAAAACCATTTGTTTTTGTTCTTCTAGAACTTGTTGCGCAGCATTCAATTTAGTAGTCATACCGCCAGTTCCGAAACGTGATCCTGAATCATTCGCTAATGCATAGGTTGCATCCGTAATTTCATGGATTGTATCAAAAAGCAGTGCATCTTCATGATTCATTGGGTTCTTATCATAGAACCCATCAATATCAGATAAAAGGATGAGTAAGTCTGCATCCGTGATTTCTAATACAATAGCAGATAAGGTGTCGTTATCACCAAAACGAGTCAGGTGATCTAACTCTTCAACAGAGACTGTATCATTTTCATTCACAATAGGAATAACATTTTTGATTAGCAATTGTTCAAATGTATTCGCAGTATTTTTTCGACTAACAGGAAAATCAATTACATCCTTCGTCAGTAAAACTTGACCGATTTGATGACCATAATGATAGAAAAACTGACTATATAAATTCATTAATTCTGTTTGTCCAATGGCTGCAATAGCTTGTTGTTCAGGAATCGTTACGGGTCGTTCTGTTAGATTCATACGGGATAAGCCTACACCGATTGCTCCAGAAGATACCAGAATGACTTGTTTCCCCTGATTTTTTAAGTCGCTTAATACGAAAGCAAGTTTTTCAAGTCGCTGTAAGTTGATTGAACCGTTTGGATACATGATCGTGCTGGTACCAACCTTTACTACGATGCGATTACTTTGAGTTAATGAGTGTCTGATAGAAGTTGACATGGGTTCATCCAATCTAAAATTGATTATATAAATTACTGATTACTTGAAAATGAAATGTACAATTTCAAACAGTATAACAATTTATATTCGGGAAATCTAGATAATTGATAATGATTAGCATAGATTATTATTACACAAATATTTTTAGACTCTATAAATTAGGATAGTTTAGAAGTGAATCCCCTAGCTAAGATACTTTGACAGCTTTATATTATTTTTAATAAACAGAGATTTTAAGACTATTTAAGGCTAAACAGAAAATATGTTTAGAGAAAAATAAGTTAATTTTATTCAAAAATAAAATATAAAAAAGAAATTCAATTTTATTTCAGATTATTTATTATGAATAATATTTCATTTAATATACATCTGTCTAATTGTGAACTTAATACTTTGTTTTTTTAAACTGAATAAAACAGCTATAAAATGAGATGTAATAGAGGGTATTGTTTGATAATGATTGGTTAAAAATTAAAAAAAATTCATAAAAGTCCTTTTTTTATTTAAAGAAGCAATGTATACTTAATTTAGTTACTTGTGAATATGTTGCTAATACAAATTATTTTTTACAAAAAATTCAATATATATAATACTTATTCGTTTTGTAGCAAGTAGCGATTTTCTTTTCTAGTGGAGTGAAAAGAAAAAATTGTATAGATTTTAGAACTATAGGGGGAGTAGTAAAATGTCAAAATATTTTAAGTATTTATTAGGTGCCGCAGTAGCGGTGACGCTCTCGGCATGTGCAAGTGGGGATGTTGAAGAAGGTTCTACTGAAAGTAGTACAAGTTCGGGTAATACTTTGAATACAGTAATAGATCGTGGAGAATTGAACGCAGGTGTCAATGATCAGTTACCAGGATTTGGTTATGTAGACAGCGATGGAGAATATACTGGGTTTGACGTGGACTTTGCTAGAGCAATTGCGGCAGCTGTCTTAGGGGATGCAGATGCAGTAAACTTTCGTCCACTTTCTGCACAAGAAAGATTCACAGCGGTTCAGACTGGCGAAGTAGATGTACTACTTAGAAATACTACCTATACGACGAGCCGTGATTCTGATGTCGGGATGGATTTTGCGCCAGTAACTTTTTACGATGGACAAGGCATGATGGTTCCTAAAAGTGCAGGAATATCGACATTAGAAGAATTAGAAGGTATGACAATTGGTGTAGAAACAGGCACAACTACTGAATTAAACTTAGCTGATCAGTTAGGTGCATTAGGAGTAGAATATAATACGCAAACGTTTGATGATCGTGATGCATTGCTTGCTGCGTATGAAGCAGGATCTATTGATGCATGGACCACTGACCGCTCCGGTTTAGTATCTAGTTTTGCAGTGCTTGAAAATCCGGATGATCATATCATACTAGAAGAAACGCTATCGAAAGAACCGTTGGCACCAGCCGTATTACATGGAGATAACCAATGGAAAGATGCAGTAACATGGATCGTCTATGCATTGATACAAGCAGAAGAGTTTGGAATTACGCAAGATAATATTGATGATTTTTTGGATAGTGATAATCCCGATATTCAACGTTTATTAGGCGTAGAAGGTGGATTAGGAAGTATGCTGGGATTAGAAGATGACTTTGCTTATCAAGCAATTTCTCAAGTAGGCAACTACGGGGAAATCTATGATCGTCATTTAGGACCAGATACTGAATTCAATCTTCCTCGCGGAATGAACGCATTATATCAAGATGGCGGATTACAGTATTCTATGCCATTTAGATGATGTTTAAAAGGAAATTTTAAGCATACTTCACATCTCTAATTAATACAATAAATTGATTGAACAAAAGGAACGTACGATTCGTAGTTCATACATTGAAAGAGGCCTGCTAACTTGTTACAATAACAGGTCTCTTTTAAATTTTAAAGATATATTACTAAAGTAGATTCAAAAACTTATATTCATAAAGAGGTGAAATGACGATGGCTTCACAAAAAAAGAGGATTGTTCCTTTATGGAGGAATAAAAAAATAGTCCCTATCGTACTTCAAATTATATTTGTGTTGGTAATGGGGACTCTGCTATGGATACTGATTCATAATACGAGAATTGGATTAAATCGAATGGGAATTCAATTTGGCTTTGATTTTTTAAACTTAAGAGCAGGTTTCAATATCAACGAAGCGATGATAGATTATGGAACTAATGATCCGTATGGACGGGCAATATTAGTAGGAATAGTTAGTACATTGCGCGTCTCCTTTTTTGGGATAATCCTGGCTACGATTATAGGCGTAGTGGTAGGGATTGCAAAAATGTCGAACAATTGGCTACTGAGTAAAGTAGCTTCAATCTACATTGATATCTTTCGCAATACGCCCTTATTATTGCAGATATTCATTTTAAATTTTGCAGTGTTCTTGCCACTTCCAGTAATTCAGGAAGCAATTAAGGTTGGCCCTTTTTACTTATCTAATCGAGGAGCCGTTATTCCTTGGTTTAGCGGGAATGAGAATACATGGATATGGCTGATATTAATTGTCATTTATTTGGTTATCAGTATCAGTATATTTAATTTTTTAATGAAAAAAGAAATAGAAGAAGGGAAAAATATTCATCCATTTCTTTCAGCATTTAGTACGTTCGCATTCTTATCAATTATTACATTCTTTATTATTGGTGTAGGACCTGTCAGCGTGATTATACCAGATCATACGGGAACGGCAGTGACGGGAGGGGCTTCATTAACGACACCATTCTTATCTGTATTATTAGCATTAACCATTTTCGCATCAACTTATATTGCAGAAATTGTTCGTGGAGGAATTCAAGCTGTACCTAAAGGTCAGACAGAAGCGACTAAAGCATTAGGATTTAAGTCGGCCACAGCTATGCGTTTGGTTATCTTTCCGCAAGCTATTCGAATTATTATTCCACAGATGACAAGCCAATATTTGAACATAATTAAAAATTCTTCTCTTGCAATGGCAGTGGGTTTTCAAGAGATAGTAGGAGTAGGAAATACAGTAATGAATCAATCAGGTCGGACACTTGAAGTGATTATTATTATGATTAGTGTTTATTTATTCTTTAGTTTAACTACATCATTATTCATGAACTACTTTAATAAAAAATTTCAATTAGTGGAAAGGTAGGTGAAGATAATGTATAGCGATAATGTTCAGCAAGAAGAAAAAGTCAATAATCAGTTAAAAGGAAGAGATTCGACTAGTTTACAAGATAATAAAAAAGCAAAAATAAGTTGGATTATCAAAAAAAATCTGTTTGATGGATGGAAAAATGTACTTTTAACTATATTGACAATTATTTTTTCCATTTTTGTACTCTATCAAGTCACAGCTTTTGTAATTACAAATAGTTGGGATGTTGTTTATGTGCATTTGAGACTTCTGATGATTGGACAGTATCCACTCGAAGAAATTTGGCGATTATGGTTTGGCTTATATTATGCCTCTCTGATGATTGGACTAACTTGGGGATTATGGAAAGGTGCTGGAAAAGCAGTTGCTTTTACTTTTGGAAGTGTCTACTTTATCTTTGCTGTTATTCCATGGACTACAGTAAACACGTCTATTAATTTAGCTGGATGTATTATGTTGATTGCTGTAGGTTACTTTTTCGGCAATAAACTTGAAAGGCTAAAAATTCCTGTTATTATTTTATGGATATTGTTTCTACCGTTAACGCTTGGATTGATTACTGGGTTTGGTGGGATTATCACACCAGTTTTAAGTCGTTATTGGGGTGGATGGCTACTGACTGTTATTCTTGCTTCTATCTCAATAGTTGGGTGTTTCCCTTTAGGGATTCTACTTGCTCTAGGCCGGAGAAGTACGCTTCCTGCAGTGAAATATTTCTGTATCGCCTATATTGAATTGATTAGAGGGATGCCGCTGATTATGGTGCTTTTTATTGGGCAGATGTTAATTCCACTTTTTTTAGGTGGAGAAACGGGAATAGATAATGTAACACGTGCAATGATTGCTTACACCTTCTTCGCAGCCGCGTATTTAGCTGAAGATGTACGGGGCGGATTACAGTCACTTCCTGTAGGGCAATATGAAGCGGCACAAGCATTAGGGTTAAATAAATTCAAGACAACATTTTTAATTATTTTACCACAAGCATTAAAAGCGGTTATACCAGCGTTAGTAGGGCTGTTTATTACGATTCTGAAAGATACATCTTTGGTGGCAATTATTGGATTGGCAGATTTTCTAGGAACAGCTAGACGAATATCAAATAACCCGGAATATCTTGGAAGATACATGGAATTGTATATCTTTGTTGCTGTTTTTTATTTTATTTTTTGTTATTTAATGGCTTATGTGAGCCGATATTTAGAGCGAAAACTTTCTAGAAGTGTTAATTAAAGAAAAAAGTAATAGCGATTATTAGGTAAAAATTTAAAAGCAAAGGAGAGGTATGTAAATGGAAGAGACACTGCAGATCGAAAAACCAACCCAACCATTAGAAGAAAGAGAAGATGTTATAAAAGTTGAGAAATTAAATAAATGGTTTGGTGATCTTCATGTAATAAAAGATGTAGATTTAACTGTAAAACAAGGAGAAGTTATTGTCATACTTGGTCCGTCAGGGTCAGGGAAATCTACATTTATTCGAACTTTGAATGCATTGGAGGAATTTCAAAGTGGAAAAATAGAAATTGATCATATTGAATTAACAGATGATTTAAAGAATGTTGAAGAAATACGTAAAGAAACGGGTATGGTATTTCAGCAATTTAATCTTTTTCCACATATGTCAATTTTAAAGAATATTTCATTAGCACCCATCTGGGTTAGAAAATGGAAGAAAAATAAAGCAGAGAAAATAGCTTTGGATCTCTTAGAACGTGTTGGAATACCAGAACAAGCCGATAAATATCCGGGTCAGTTATCCGGTGGACAGCAACAACGTGTGGCAATTGCCCGCGCGCTGGCAATGCAACCTAAAATTATGCTGTTTGATGAACCTACTTCAGCACTTGATCCAGAAATGGTCAATGAAGTGCTGGATGTTATGCAAAACCTGGCTGAATCTGGTATGACTATGATTGTAGTAACTCATGAGATGGGATTTGCCCGCCAAGTAGCAGATCGATTAGTCTTATTCGATAAAGGAGAGGTAGTCGAAATGGCTGGACCGGAAGAATTCTTCGAAAATCCAAAACACGAAAGAACAAAAGCTTTCCTAAGCCAGATCCTATAGAGCTATATGAACTATACCGCCGCTAAAGTGACAGATTTCTGGGAACATGTCGAAAGAGGTGGGAGAAAAGTATATTGAAAATCAATTAACAGAGTACAATGCAGGTTGCCCAAGACGAGGGTTTATCTCTCCACAAAATTATCGATTTTTCTCAAGTGGTGACCTCTAATAAAACAAGCAAATATAAAAACCATTCTTTAGCCCTGAAACGGAGGACAAAAGAATGGTTTTATTATGCATCTCATTTAAATAAGTTTCCGGTAAGTATCAAAGGAGTCTAGTTCATCGAATGCTAAAAAGGAAAACAGATTGAAAGCGTAATGGTCTGTCGTATCGATCTCAGGTTCAATATTTTGAATGCCTTTTGTTTCCATTAACTTTAATTGAGATTTGAAGAGTTGCTTTAATTCTGAATATGAAGCAGGCTTTTGTTCTTCTAATCCCATCCAGCCAATCTCAACAGAAGTATTATCCATTGGAAAAACTGTAATATAAGAAGAAATGGATCCATTGGTCAATCCAATGAGACTTAAGTCCAGATCAGGTTGTTCATGTAAAAAAAGTGATTCCCATTCTGAAAGTGTCAAGTCAGCTGCTGGATTAACCTGATGAGTATTTACGTAGTTTCTCTTCAGCAGATGAAAAAGTTCAACCTTTAAACTAGAATTACTCAGAGCCTCTTTGTAAGTGAGAACAGTGGAATGAGAAGGTTCAGTTATATGAATTAGACAATCATCGATAGCCAATGTAGGTTCATAGGTCTTTCTGATCAATTCATAACCACTGGATTCAAGTAATGAAATGATATTATATTGATCGTTCATTAAAGAATAGATGAATCGATCTGAAGAAGATGTAGCGTTTTGTTCTAGTTGAGTAAGAAGCTGTTTTTGTAGAGCATTCGTTTCTTGTGCAGACTCATCTAAGTAAACTTTCAGATAATCTGCATGTGGATGAAATGGATTTTCCCAACTTAAGGCTAAGCCGATTGTGCTTTTATCTTTGGAAGCAGCAATAATCTGGCGATAACAGTTAGAGTGCAGTTTAGAGAGAATCGGCGACAGTTGATTCTGTAAATTTGGTGAAAGAGATTCCTTGTTTGAGTTGAATTGTTTCAGTTTAAAAGAAGTGTTCATATCCGTGCCCCTTAGTATAGAGTAACAGTAAAGAATAAAGGAAAAAGCTATTCTCTGATATATTGTATCAGAGAATAGCTGAGAAAGCGGGTTATTCTATTAACCCAAATTGATCCAGATAATCAACATGAACATCATTGTTTTGTTCATCAGGTGAAACGAACTCGCCACGGTAGACAACTTCTCCAGTGTTGAGATCATTTATCTGTATGTTGATCGTATAATTTCCGATTTGGGAGGTTATGTCTGTATAGGATTCTTCATAAGAATAAAGAAGACCGTTAGAGATAAAAGATGGGATTAATTGACTGTTTGAACCAGAAGAACTAATCTCACTGACTTTAGATAAGCTAACTGGATCAGTTGCTGTGTCCGCTTGATAAGCTTCATATTTTTGTTCCGTAGGATTCAGGATAAAGAGACCTGCTGCAGAAGAAAGAATCCGAGGAGAGTTCAATGTCTCCAGATCTGGAATATTGAGCATTTTATCTTCTATATAATCATAAATATACAGTTCTCCAGAAACTGGCTGACCAGTTGTTTCGTAATCAACTGAAGTTAATTCTAGATATCTTGAATCAAGATTTTGTTGCTCGTAATCTCCACCGTTCACTTCATTTAATTGCGGATCGATAGACCGTATAAGCTCTAATTGCGGTTCTGCCGCTTCTAAATTTACAGCGTATATATTAAATTCATTGGATTCAGTAGCTACATTATAAGAACCGATTGTAAAATACATATTTGGATATTGAATATAAGTATCCCTTACATCTAGATAACTAGAATTTTCCGAATCTTCCGGCAATGAAAGTGTATAGGAAGTTTCTTCGCTTGTAAGTTTATCCAGTACAGAAATAATTAATTGATTGTCTAACTCTCCAGACCAATAGACATCTGCCGCTGTTCCTGTATAAACAATTTGTGTTTCAGATTCTTTAAAAGTGGCATATGGACTTTTTCCTCTTAAAAAAGAACGATATTCATTTGTTAATTCATTGACTAATGGATTTAATGAGTGATCGAGCTGATTAAAAAAAGATAGGTCTGCAACATAGTTGAATTTTCCATGTCCATAAGTAAAGCCTGGATTTAATGTATTGACATCAGAATTTACATATCCAGCTAGATAAAGGTCGTCTGCGTATGTTTCATCTCCTTCAAGTGTGATCAACTCTAAAGGTTCAACAGATTGAGCCATTGCTTGCATAATGCTGTACACGCTCATTGTCACTACAGTAAAACTTAAGAAAGCAATCAACTTTAAATATTTTGACATTCTTTTCAGTCCTTTCTAAACAGTGATTTTGTTTTTCAGTAGATACCTACTAATTAGCAGGGAGACTAAACCAACAATAAGAGCAAAAATTACAACTATAATAATTAATTCAGAATTAAATAGAATATAATTATTTTTAGCTATTAATGAGACTAAATTTGGAGAAATTATAAATCCAATGCTTGCTAGAGCATAAAAGATCCCAAGGGGGAAGCCTTTAATACGGTAACTTCTTTCAAGTAAGATGATTGTAAATAAAACTGAAATAGCTACTAAGCCTAGACTGTAAATTCCTAAGAATACTTCTAAAGTATTAGGAAGAATCATAGGGAAAATAATTCCCGTTCTAACAACTTCACTTACAGTCATAGCACTAAAAAATTCTGGTGGTGTTAAACTGGATATTATGAAACTACCAATCCACAGTGAAATGATCTGTAAAGATAGTAAGCTAAAGATGCCTACGAAAATAATGAGTAGTTTGGCAAAGTATATATGCATTCTAGATGTTGGCAACATTAATAATCGATAGATAAATGTATTTTTTCCTAACCATTCCCGGTACCAGATAAAGATAGAATAGAATAAAAAACCTATAATGCCTAAAGCTATTGGACCAAGAATCCAAAGTGATCTTGTAAGGGTTTCTAACGAAAATGAACCATAAGTTTCTATATATTGTGTAGTACTTAATGATTCTAATTTCATCGTTTCATTTGCTTTACTAACATAATTAAGCGGGCCTATAATGTATCCAGCAAAGTTTGATAAAATTAGAATAATCATAATACCTAATAGAAATTTGTACATCCGCTCAAACTCAAAGTTCACTAACCTAATAAAATATTGTAATTGCTTTTTCATGCGTTGAAAGCCTCCCTCATGACATCTACTACAGACATGCCTTCGTTTTCTCTCATTTCTTCAGCATAGAATTCTTTTATAATGGCACCATCATCAAGAAGGACCACTTTATCGATCAAGTGCTCGATGTCAGCAATTTCATGTGTGGTAATCAACACACCTCGATCTTCCACCAAACGACTGCTGAAAACTTCTGCAATCTGTTCTCTCGTAAAAATATCGATTCCCGAAAAAGGCTCATCCATCAATATGTAATCCACATCCAAAGATAAACCAACAAGCAAATTAATTTTCGCTTGATTTCCTTTTGATAAATCCTGTATTTTATCAGTTGCCTTCAAGCGAAAGAAACGGATCAAATCTTTTGCTCGCTTATCGTTCCAGACAGAATAATAATCTTTCATAAAATCAATTGCTTCCTGAACGGTCATACCTGGCAATATAATAGAAGCATCTGGGATAAAAGCAATCTTATTATACATACTGGGAGATTGCGGCTGTCCATCAATCAAGATTTCTCCTTTTTTAATGGGTGTTAAATTCATGATAGAATTCAATATGGTTGTTTTGCCGACTCCGTTAATTCCGATCAGACAGGTAATATCTCCTTTATCAGCAGTGAAAGAAACCCCATTTAATACTTTTTTTCTTCCAAAATTTTTATGAATATCTATAACTTCTAACATTGTTTAACCTCCTGTTTTAGTATGATTCATTTCGGTTGTGATCAACTCTGTTACTTCCTCTATAGAGATATCTACATTTCGAATAGCACTAACGAAATCTTTTACGGCATGATTTACCCATTCGCTTTTTAGCTGCCTTAAAACATTTGGATCTTCGGTTATTTTACTTGGTCGATTTGGTTCAGTATGAATCAAATTTTCTGCCTCCATTTCACTGTATGCTCGCTGCACGGTGTTGGGATTTATCTTTAAATCATTAGCCAGCTGTCTTCTAGAGGGAATTTCTTCTCCAGGACGCAAGTGTCCGGCTACAATTTCTTTTTTAAGAAAATGAATTACTTGTAAGTAAATCGGATCACGTTTATTTAAAATCAAATCCATATGCAGTACTCCTTTCTCTATAAATGAAGTGATTTTCAATTGAGTAGGATGAAAATATTTCAGATGAAATATTGGGTACACGTATTTTGTATAAAATAAAAATTTCTATTCTGAATCAATAAAAGAAACATTAGTGTATTAAATTATTAATACACTAAATGCAAAAAAATCTATACGTGTAATCAATACATAATAAACTTATCAGCTGTATTATATAGTGCATACACTTTTAAAGTCAACAGCTTTTTCTAAAGTTTGTTATACTATAAGAAAAAGGTTGAGTAGTCAGGATGTTGATTATGGAAAATACTATCTTTACGAATATGGTGATGATTGAAGATGGTGAAGGAAATGTACTGGTTCAAAATCGTTTAAAAAGTTGGAAAGGTATTGCTTTTCCGGGTGGTAAAGTAGAAGCGCATGAATCTTTTGTAGAATCAGCCATTAGAGAAGTAAAAGAAGAGACGGGATTGACAGTATCCAATCTGTCGTTATGTGGGGTAAAACAATTTCAGACAAAACTTGATGAGCGCTATGTCGTTTTCTTATATCGTACGCATACATATAAAGGAGAAATCCAATCTTCTGAAGAAGGAGAAGTAAAATGGGTACCTGTAACTTCTCTTAAAGAAGAAAGGACTGTTGAAGGCTTTGATTTAATGTTGGAAGTATTTATGAACAATAATGTAAGTGAACTATACTATGAAGAGAGGGATGTCACTTTACTTTAAAAGTAAGAATATTAGATGTATTTTGAATTAGAAAAAGCATGCTCCCTTTCTGTTAAAAGTAGGGAGCATGCTTTTTAAATAGGATTTAACGGATCAGTCCTGCTAATTTTGGTAATAGTTTTGGACGTTCTGTTCCATCTAGACGACGTTTCAAACTGTAGTAAGAGAAAGTTAATGGAACAAGTGCAGCTAACCAGGCAAGCGGGTTAGAAAGTGTAACCCCCGCGAATCCTAAAGAGTTTGAAAGCAGTAATGCAGCGCCGACTCTAGAGAATAACTCCATGATTCCTGCCATTGTAGGTGCAGTGCTTTTTCCAAGTCCTTGAAGTGTATAGCGGTAGATAAACAACATAGCAAGCAAGAAATAGAATGGCGCATTTGTTGCAAAGTACAAATGAGATAAGTCTAGAATTTCTGTGTTTCCTGATCCTACGAAAAGTGCAGCAAGTGGACGACCAAAGAACACTAATACTAGACCGATAACAGCACTGTAAGTTAATACAACTTTTAATGTAGTGCGTACACCTTGCCATACACGCTCAATATTGCCAGCGCCGTAGTTTTGAGCTGAGAAAGTAGCCATTGTGATACCAAAAGAAACAAGTGGTAAAGTAGCGATACCATCGATTTTTTGAGCTGCAGTAGTTGCTGCAACAGCTTCAGGTCCTAAGCTGTTCAAAGTCATTTGGATAGCGATAGATCCAATAGCGATGATTGAGCTTTGGAATCCCATTGGGAATGCAATTGCTGAATGTTCTTTAATTTGTTTGAACCCGGCAGCCCAGTCTTCTTTATGAATACGTAAGATAGGAACATTTTTCTTGATATAAACTAATCCAATGATACTAGATACAAATTGAGAAATAACAGTTGCTAAAGCAGCTCCGGCTACACCCATGTCAAATACAAGAATAAATGCTAAGTCTAAAACGATATTCAAAATAGACGTAATGATTAAGAATACTAGTGGGGCACGGCTATTTCCAATAGAACGTAAGATGTTTGAGATCAAGTTGAACATTACAGCTGCTCCGATACCAGAGAACAATACAATTAGGTAGCTGTAAGCATGTTCAATCAATTCAGCAGGTGTGTTCATGAATTCTAAAATCTGACGAGTGAAGATCACTGCTACAATAGTCAGGATTACGCTCATAGTTCCAGAAATAATAACACTTGCTGCTAGGTTCTGTCTGATTTTTGTTTCGTCTTTTGTTCCGAAACGTTGTGCTGTCAATACAGATAGACCTGCAGTTAATCCAATTGCTAGTCCTAAGATTAATCCGTTGATACTACCAGTTGCTCCGACAGCTGCAAAAGCTTCGACACCGATTGTTTTACTAACAATGAAAGTGTCTGCCATTTGATACATTTGTTGGAATAAGTTTCCTAAGATAAGTGGGATAGAGAACATTACGATTAATTTAAGTGGGTTGCCTTTAGTCATGTCTTTGTACAATATGATAACCTCCAGTTATGCTTGAGTCATTTTCGAATAATTCATTATTTAGGTTGGCTTATGAATAAGTTCAGTAATAAATAAATAGTTAAGTTAGCCAATGAGTGATTTATTTCTTTGTTATAAGGTGTATCGAATAATATTTATTGTTAACACTTTTGACAAGTATAGGCGCTTTTTAAAAGAATACAACCCCTTTTGAAATATTCTTTGTGAAAGGAATGTGAACGGATTTGAAGGTTATAAAAGTTATGCGTTTTCATTGTTTTCATAGAGCCAAACGTTGATATTTATAGGTTTTTATGAAAATGCGACAAAAAAATGAACAGAAAATGTTGATTAATAATTTTTATATTTCACAATCTTTACATAGGAAAATACAATAGATAAAAAAGCCATCTTCCTGTTAAGAGGAAGATGGCTTTAGATTTCTAATGGGATTAATTATTTGACCTTTTGAGGTTTTAACTCAGGAGTAATAGCTTCGATATCTTCTAAAGAGTTAGATACACGGCCTGACAAGCTTCGTCTAGTTGAATAATAAGCAGTGGCAAGTGGAGCTAATGCCGCAATCCATGCCAAAGGATTTGACAAAGCAGCACCTAAAAATCCGAAAGGGATAGATAATAAAGTTGCTGCACCAGCTCGTGCAACTAATTCTCCGACCCCTGCTACTGTAGGAGCTAAGCTGTTTCCTAAGCCTTGAAGAGTATGCCGGTAAATAAAGAGTAAAGATAATACAGCATACAACGTTGAATTTACTAAAAAGAATTGTTGAATCATGCTGACAACTTCAGCTGATGCACCTGTGCCTACAAAAAGTAATGCTAATTGTCTACCCCATATTAATAAAACAATACCAATTACTATACTATAGGACAAACTCAGTTTAATAGCCTGATTTACACCGTACCAGATTCGGTTCAGTTTACGTGCCCCATAATTTTGTGCTGCATACGTCGACATAGTAACACCAAAAGACTGTAGAGGTAACATAGCAACAGTATCGATTTTTTGAGCAGCTGTAAAAGCAGCCACAGCATTTGCGCCTAATTTGTTCAGGGTAACAGTAATAGCGACAGCTCCGATTGCTATGATAGAATACTGAAAGCCATAAGGTAAACCGATTCTTAAGTGTTCTTTATATTCAATCCAGTTAAAGGTCCAGTCTTCTTTATGAATTCTAAGCAAGGGAACTTTTCGCCAGATAAATATCAGACATAAAATACTGGAAACAATTTGAGAAATTACCGTAGCGACAGAAGCACCTCTGATTCCCATATTAAAATAGAGAATCAGAATATAGTCAAGTACGATATTTAAGATGGAAGTCAATATTAAGAAATAGAGAGGAGTTTTGCTGTCTCCTAGTGCTCTCAAAAGATTTGCAAGTAAGTTGAATAGGAGTGTAGCCCCAATCCCCCAGAAGATTACATTCAAATAATCGTATGCATATTGGTAGGTTTCTGCAGGCGTCTGCATCAAAGTCAAAATTTCTTCTGTAAAAGTAGTGGTCAATAGAGTAAGGATAAGGGCAATTACAATACTGATAACGACACTAGCTGCTAAGTTTTTTCTAAGTGCCGCATCATCCTTTCTACCAAAACGTTGGGCTGTAATTACGGAAAGGCCAGCTGTTAAACCAATCGCAAGACCAATAATCAAGAACTGCAAACTGGTTGTTGATCCTATAGCCGAAAAAGCTTCCACTCCAACAGTCTGACTGACGATATAAGAATCAGCCATATTGTAAAACTGTTGGAATAGATTGCCGATCAGCAAAGGTACAGTAAAGCTTAATATCAGTTTCATGGGACTTCCAGTAGTCATGTCTTTCTTCATTAAAATAATTCCTCCTGTCTGAAAAAATAAAATAAAATAAAATTTTTAATAATTGCAAATTTAAATATAAATAAAATGTGATACCAAGTAATTATAGCTAGCTGAGAGATAAAAGCAATAGTATTGCTGCAATATTATATTAAATAGATACATAGGTAGATTTCATTTAAAAATAAACCGTGAACAAAAAGTGACATAAATGAAAGAAAAAGACATTTTTTGATTGATTTTGATCGTATTGGATGTTATATTATTAGCGAGAGGTGAAGTAAGTGCTTACAGAAGAACGATACGCTTATATCATTAGACAGATCAACCAAAGGAATACGATTACTGTTCAAGAGCTTGTAGATACATTGCATCATTCGGAATCGACGATTCGTAGAGATTTGAGCCAGCTTGAAGCGGATGGTGAGTTGATTCGAATTCATGGTGGGGCAAAGAGAAAAGTGGCGATTTCTACTGAAGACACTATGGAAGAAAAAACGGTCAAAAACGTTCAAGATAAGCAATCGATTGCTAAGATGGCAGCTGACATTGTCCAAGATCATGAAGTGATATACTTAGATGCAGGAACGACTACGTTTGAAATGATCCCTTACTTGAAAGATAAAGAGATCACGGTTGTAACAAATGGTGTCCCTCATGCATCACTTCTAACAGACTTGAAAATCGAGACAATTTTACTTGGTGGAAAAATCAAGCAGAATACAAAAGCGATCATCGGTACCTTGGCACAGGAACAGATGGAAGGTTATCGATTCAGTCGCGCTTTCCTGGGAATGAATTCAATAGATAAAGAGGTCGGGTATACGACCCCGGATTTAGAAGAAGCAATTATGAAAAAAGTTGCAATCGCTCAGACGGGTGAAGCATATGTGTTGATTGATCCATCTAAATTCGGAAAAGTCAGTTTCGTTAAAGTAAGTGATATTGAAGATTGTACGATTATTACAACTCGATTATCAGAAGAAAATAGGGAACTTGCAAACTTAACGCGAGTGGTAGAGGAGAGAACTAAATGATTTACACCGTTACACTGAATCCATCGATCGATTATGTAGTCTATATGGATAATGAAGTAAAAACTGGAGCAGTGAACCGTATCCAGAAAGATCGCAAATTCCCAGGCGGAAAAGGAATCAATGTTTCTAGAATATTATCGCAGTTAAATATAGAAAATAAAGCATTGGGCTTTATCGGTGGCTTTACCGGTAAGTTCATTGAAGATGCTTTAAAAAAAGAAAATATCATAACTGAGTTCGTTCAAGTAGAAGAAGATACACGTATCAATGTGAAAGTAAAAAGCAGCAACGAAACAGAGATTAATGGTCTTGGCCCTCATATATCTCAAGAAAAAGCGAACGAATTATTGAATATTCTTTCAAACTTGTCCAGAGAAGATGTCGTTATCCTATCAGGAAGTAAGTCAAAAGGGCTTTCAGAAAAATTCTATCAAGAAATCATTGAGAAATTGAAACAGACTGAAACGGAATTTGTGATCGATACTACGGGAAAAGAGCTGAAAGATGCTTTATTCTCAAAACCATTACTGATCAAACCAAACAACCACGAATTGGAAGAATTGTTTGATGTCAAACTTAAGACAGAAGAGGACATGAAAATTTATGGTAAAAAATTAGTTGAAGCCGGAGCACAACATGTAATTATTTCGATGGCAGAAAAAGGTGCTATGCTATTTACCGAAAAAGGTGTTTACCATGGAAAAGCTCCTAAAGGCAATCTGAAAAACTCCGTGGGATCAGGAGACTCAATGGTAGCTGGATTTACAGGTATGTTGAAACAAACAGGAAATTCTCTAGAAGCATTCAAATATGGTATTGCGTCTGGAAGCGCAACAGCATTTGAAGAAGATTTGGCAACAAAAGATAAAATAGAAGGACTGCTTTCACAAATAAAAATCAAAGTACTGGAGGAAAATTAAATGCAAATCAACGACTTATTAAGAAAAGACCTAATGATATTAGATCTTCAAGCAACTGAAAAAGAAGCTGCAATCGATGAAATGATTGAGCGTCTAGCAGAAAAAGATGTCATCTCTGATAAAGAAACATACAAAGAAGGCATCATGCAACGTGAAGCGCAAACCTCAACTGGATTAGGTGATGGCGTGGCAATGCCGCATTCTAAGAATAAAGCAGTAAAAGAACCAGCAGTGTTGTTCGCTAAGTCTTCTAAAGGAGTAGATTATGAATCATTAGACGGACAGCCAACGCATTACTTATTTATGATTGCTGCTCCAGAAGGCGGGAATGATTTACACTTGCAAGTGTTAGCTTCATTATCTCGTAAATTAGTCAATCCAGAAGTACTTGAACAATTGGACCAAGCGACTACTCCAGAAGATGTTCAAACAATCTTTGCAGAATCTGAAGAAGATACTAAAGAAGTAACACCAAGCACAGACAGTGATTCAGCAAATAAAAAATTCGTTGTAGCAGTTACAGCATGTCCTACTGGAATCGCACATACTTACATGGCAGAAGATGCTTTGAAACGTAAAGCAGATGAAATGGGTGTGACAATTCGTGTTGAAACAAACGGATCAGATGGAGCGAAGAATCAATTGACTGCTGATGAAATCCGTCGTGCCGATGGAGTGATTATCGCAGCGGATAAAAAAGTAGAACTTGCTCGTTTTAATGGTAAACATGTTTTGCAACGTCCAGTTGCCGAAGGAATCAATAAAGCAGAAGAACTGATTACCAAGGCAATGAATCAACAAGCGCCCGTATTAAGAGTGGACGGAGATGCAGTTGATAATAATGCTTCAGAAGAAGAGGGCGGAAGCGCTTGGAATACGCTATATAAAGATTTAATGAACGGTATTTCTCATATGTTACCATTTGTTGTTGGTGGCGGGATTATCATGGCGATTTCATTCATGTTTGACCGTATACCGATGGACAATAATTTCTTGTTTGATTCATTTAATACGATTGGAAGCTCAGCATTCCAATTTCTTATTCCGATTTTAGCCGGCTATATTGCTTATAGTATTGCAGACCGTCCGGGGCTGTTACCTGGTATGACAGCTGGTATTATGGCAGTTGATAGTAACGCTGGATTCTTAGGTGGTTTAATTGGTGGTTTTGTAGCTGGTTATGTTATGAACTTAATCAAAAAATCACTTCGTGGAGTACCGAAGTCATTTGAAGGATTAAAATCAATCCTGATGTACCCGGTATTAGGTCTGTTGGCAACCGGATTGTTAATGTTCTTTATTATCAGTCCAGTATTCTCTACTATTAATACAGCAATGATTAGTTTCTTGGAAAATTTAGGTACGGGAAACGCAGTGCTACTTGGAGCTGTTCTAGGTGGTATGATGGCAATAGATATGGGTGGCCCATTCAATAAGGCAGCCTACACATTCTCAATCGGAATTTTCACGGATACTGGCGATGGTAGTTTGATGGCAGCAGTTATGATGGGTGGTATGATTCCGCCATTAGCAATAGCGCTTGCAACAGTGTTATTTAAAAATAAATTTACTGATGTAGAAAGACAATCAGGATTATCTAACTTTGTATTAGGGTTATCATTCATTACAGAAGGTGCTATTCCCTTTGCAGCAGCAGATCCAATGCGCGTAATAGGGTCATCAGTCATTGGAGCAGCAGTTGGTGGGGGATTGAGTCAATTATGGAATACAGCTATCCCAGCACCACACGGTGGTATCTTCGTAGTTGGATTAGGAGATAATATACTCTTATTCTTACTTGCATTAGTTATTGGAACAATTATTTCAGCAATAATTTTAGGATTCTGGAAACCTGAAGTTAAAAATGAAGTAAAAGTATAAATTAAAAAACAGAAAAAGCTTATCACAAAAAAAGTAATTGAACCCGTCTTTCCCCAAAAAGGAAAGACGGTTTTTTTATGTTAAAGCTTGACTTTTTCACACAAACTAGTAACGTATTTAAGAAGAAAAAGAATATGAAATTCAAGAAAGTTGAAGCAAAGTATACATAGAGGGAGAATGAAATGAAAAATTATATTACTCAAGTGATTAAAGAGCAAAGCTTGTCTTCTTTAGAAAGGCTAGTCAATATTCCTTCATATATTACGCAAGCCGAGTCAGAAGAAGGGGGATTTCCATTTGGAGAAGGAATTGATCGGGTATTAAAAGAAACACTCCAGTTATGCAAAGAATTAGGAATGGATACTTACTACGATCCCAAAGGATATTATGGATATGCAGATTACGGAGAGGGTAAAGAGACGGTCGGTATTTTATGTCATTTAGATGTAGTACCTGAAGGTGATACCGCAAAATGGCACACATCTCCATTCGTGGCAACGGAACTAGATGGCGTAATGTATGGAAGAGGAACGCAAGATGACAAAGGACCTACAATTGCAGTATTATATGCGTTTAAAGCACTAGTAGATGCAGGAGAAACTTTCAATCGTAAATTGAGATTTGTATTTGGAACAGATGAAGAAAGTTTATGGCGTGGAATGGATAGGTACAAACAATATGAAGAAATACCTGATATGGGATTTGTACCAGATGGGGCATTTCCACTTACCTACGCAGAAAAAGGACTGCTACAATTCAAATTGACTGGTCCCGGCTCTGATAAAGTGAAACTGAATTGCCCAGGAGCTCCTAATGTTGTGCCGGCAGCAGCAGACTATCAAGGTGTTGAAAAGAAATCCCTAGCTGAAGCATTCTCTCAAAAAGGAATCCAATATAAACTGACAGATGAACAAATCACTGTATATGGAAAGTCTGTGCATGCAAGTACGGCTTTTAAGGGCGTTAATGCAATCAATTTACTAGCAACTCAGTTAGCTGTTTTTCAGCCTCATCCAGCTATTTCTTTTTTAGCAGAAAAGGTAGGAGAGGAAGCAAATGGATTTAGTATTTTTGGTAAAATTAGTGATGAGATTTCTGGGCAACTGACTTTTAATGTAGCTTCTTTAAGAATCGATGAAAACCACGCTGAAATAATGATAGATATGCGAATTCCGGTTTCATTTTCCTCAACAGAATTAGTTAAACAGTTAAAAGAAGTAGCAGCAGATTATGGGTTGGAATATCAGAAGTATGATGAGCTGCCGTCACTTTATGTTCCTAAAGACAGTTTGCTAGTGAAAACTTTAATGGACATTTATAAAGATAAGACAGGCGATCATCAAGAACCGATGACTTCTGGGGGAGCTACTTACGCTCGATCAATGCCGAATATGGTTGCTTTTGGTGCGCACTTTCCGGGAAGTCCGAGTTTGGCACATCAGGAGAATGAAGGAATAATATTAGAAGAACTATATAAAGCAATGGATATATATGCAGAAGCAATCTATCAGCTTTGCTGCAAATAATTAGAACTTGTAGTTAAAATTTAAGAATTTACCTTAATGAAACAGTTGGTACTTCTACAAAAATCTTGCAGTTTGATGTATAATGAGTGAACGTGTGTAGATCCGTATTAATTGAGTACCAATCCGTATTTTTGAGATCTATGCATGGAAACTATTCAAAGTGAACGCTTATGAAGGAAGAGAGAATTTAAATGACACAACAACATAAAGCAGTCGTTTTAGGAGCAAATTATTATATTGGATTAAGTATCATTCGATGCTTAGGTCGTGCAGGAGTACCCGTGGTTGCAGTGGAATATCAGAAAGAAGGAGCTTATGCACTTCATTCAAAGTATTTATCTGAACAACTGATTGGACCACATTATAAAAAAGAAAGCTCTGCATTAAAAGATTTTTTAATTGAATATGCGAGAAAACAAGATTATAAGCCTGTTCTGTATCCGACGGCGGATCCATATGTAGAGTTTATAGATGAGTATTTAGATGAGTTAGGTGAATATTTCCTAATTACACAAAAAGAAAAAGGCTTATGGACGCGTCTGATCGATAAAGATTCTTTATATATTTTAGCGGAACAACATCAGGTACGTGTACCTAAAACGATTCAAACAACTCGACCAGATTTGATCGAGGTAGTTGAATCTGATTTGGGATATCCCTGCTTAGTGAAACCGGCTGATTCCACTATATTTGTTGCTGAATTTCGTAAAAAATTATTCAAAGTACATGATCGGGTTGAATTGGAAGAAGCTTTGAAGAGATCTGAAGATGCACATATCGAAGTTGTTGTTCAACAACTAGTTCAAGGATTCGATGATCACATGTATACATTTGATGCCTATTTGAATCAGGAGTCTAAGGTGACTCACTGGATGACAGCCCAGAAACATCGTCAGTATCCAATTCATTTTGGAGCATCTGTATATACAAAACAGCGTTACGTTCCGGAACTCTTTACAATTGGCGCACCTTTCTTAGAGAAGTTAGGATATAAAGGGTTCGCAGAAATCGAGTTCAAGAAAGATGCAGATACTGGTGAATATTACCTAATTGAAATTAATGTAAGAACCACGAATTTCAATCAGATGATTGCAGACGTGGGACTGAATATGCCCTTGATAGCTTATAAAGAATTGACGGGTCAACCAATCGGTTCTAGAATCATCAAAGAAGATACAGGACAAGTCTTCCACTATATGTATGAGGACTTGCATGCTTCAAGAGCTTATGTAAAAGCGGGAGACTTAACTTGGGGTCAGATAATCAGATCTTATAAAGCCAACAAAACCGGAGCTATCTGGTCAAGTGATGATCCGAAACCGGGCATCCGATTCATAGGCAAATTCGTGAAACGTATAGTGAGTAAAGTTAAGAAAAGAAACGCTTAAATTAGAAGGTTAAACTGAAAAGGAGAAACGACTAATGATTCAATTATCAACTTTACTTGATGCAATTGAAGTAAAAGAATCGAAAAACCATCATGATCAATTGGTCTCTGAAGTGGCTTATCATTCAGAAAAAGTAAAAAAAGATGCACTGTTTGTTTGTATCAGAGGATATAAAACAGATGGACATCAATACGCAGAAAAGGCAGTTCAAAGTGGGGCAGCAGCGCTTGTGGTAGAAGAATTTGTCCCGAATCTTCATGTTGCCCAATACTTAGTTGATGATTCCCGTCAGGCGCTAGCAGCTCTTGGTGATCAGTATTATAATCATCCTTCTAAAGACTTAAATGTTATTGGAATAACAGCTACCAATGGTAAAACATCTACATCATTTATGACTAATGCAATTTTAGAAGAAAACAACTGGAAAACTGGACTTATGGGTACAGTTATGGTCAAATTCGGTGAGACATTGATTCCGAGCGTTTTAACAACCCCTGAGTCACTTGACTTGCATGAATACTTTGCGAAAATGCGTGACGAAAATATTTCTCATGTAACAATGGAAGTTTCTTCTTCTGCGTTAGATTTGAAAAGGGTAGGAAATGTTGACTTTAACATTGTAGCGCTAAACAATATCAGTCGGGAACACATTGATCTTCATGGTTCCTTTGAAGAATATTATAATGCGAAAGCAAGTCTGATCAGAGAAGCTTCTGCCGATGAATTTGCAGTATTAAATTTAGACGATGCTCATTCCGCATCGTTAGCCCAGGAAACAAAAGCAACTACTGTCACGTACGGTATAGAAAATGATAATGGGCATTTATATTGTTCAGATATTGATTTGTCCACAGGAAGAGGAACCTTCACAGTTGAAATCAAACGACCTTTTCAAACAGTGAATGGTGATTGGATAAAGGAATCTTCTTTTAAAGTAACACTCTCAGTAGCTGGATATCATTCTGTTTATAATGCAATGAGTGCAATTGCCATTGGTTTGATCAGTGGTGTTTCTATCCCAACGATTCAGAAAGGAATCAGAAACTTCAAAGGTGTAGAACGCAGATTCCAGTTTATTTATGAAAATGATTTTAAAATAGTAGATGATCATTTTGCTAATGCTGGAAATATTGACGTAACGTTAGAAACACTCACAAAAATGGATTACAACGATTTACATTTAGTTTATGCGATTCGTGGAAGCAGAGGAGTGACAACAAACCTGGAAAATGCAGAGACCTTGGCTAAATGGGTTCCAGAATTGGGCTTGAAAAAAGTAATTGTTTCTTTAAGCGAATCTCATGTAACAAGTAAAGATATAGTGACACCAAAAGAGCTTGAAGCATTTGAAAAAACGATGGAAAAAGCTGGTGTAGAAGTTGAGTTGCACCATGAAATGCCGGATGCTTTACAGTCAAGCCTTGAACAAGTGAAGGCAGGAGATTTGATTGTAATGGGGGGAGCACAAGGAATGGACTTTGGAGCTAAATATATCTTGAACCAGCTTGTCGAAATGAAACCTGAATTAGATGCAGAAGCTATACTCGCACCCTTGAAAGAGCGAGTTGCTGGAATAGACGAGTCTTTTTTGAATAAGGAAGATGCTCAGTGAATAAACAGGAAAAAGTGATCGGTGTTTTAGGCGGAATGGGACCGGAAGCAACAGCTAGTTTCTTCTACAAATTGATTCATTCGACTAAAGGAGTTAAAAAGGATCAAGACCATTTTAGGATATTTATTGATAACAATCCTAAGATACCTGATAGAACAAAAGCGATACTAGGAGAGGGCGAAAGTCCACTGCCAGCTTTGATAGAAACTGCTAAAAATGTGGAAAAAGCCGGTGCTGATGTCATTGCTGTTCCGTGTATAACCTCCAATTATTTCTTGAAAGAAGTTCAAAAGGAAGTAACTATTCCAATTGCAGACGTATTTGCCGAGTTGAATAAGTATCTAAGACAAGATCCAAATAACATAAAAAAAGTTGGCGTATTATGTACAACCGGAACTCGTAAAACTGAACTTTTTCAAAACAAGCTGGATGCATTTGAGATTTTTTATCCAAGTCCCGATACTCAAAAAGCAAAAGTTATGGAAGCTATATACGGTCCAGAAGGAATTAAACAAGGAAATATTGGAAATGTTCCTAAACGACTACTTCAGGAAGCTGCGTTAGAATTGATCAATGCGGGTGTAGATGTGATTATTTCAGGGTGTACAGAGATAGAACTAGCCTTAAAACAAGAAGATGTAACAATCCCACTGATTGATCCTATGCAGGTTCTTGCAGAAAGTTTAACAAGAAACACCTAATAATTAAATATAAATGTCAAGGACAGTATAAAAATGTAGGTTTATGACAGAATAAAAATGTAGGTTTTTGACAGTCTAATTTAGAAGTCCATTTATATTTTCCCTTTCATACGATATGATTTTCCAGTAATCTTGAAGACTTTAACATGGTGAACCAAGCGATCAAGAATGGCGGCGGCTATTTCAGAATTCTGAAATAGCTCCCCCCATCGAGATAAGATAATATTTGTCGTAATCATTGTTGATTTTTTTTCGTAACGCATCGTTAATAGTTGAAAGAAAAGGTTAGCTTCAACTTTTTGAATTGGTAAATAACCTATTTCATCAATGATCAAAAGATCATA
>NZ_FOSJ01000062.1 GCF_900114235.1 Marinilactibacillus piezotolerans
AAATCATTGAACGTCGCTACGACTCCGGCTCCACCATCTATTGTACACAATTTAGAAAGTCAGATTGGCATAAAAGATTAGGAGGCGGTGTTCATGCGGACGCCATTATGGATAGAATCGTGCATAATGCCGTATGGTTTGATACAGGTCAATTAAATATGCGAGAACAGTTAGCTAAAGCAAGTACTAACTAAATCCTGTCACAACAAGCCACGCTTTCACCGAGCGTGGCTATTTAGTGGACTCTAAGCACGAACAAGTGGACTTGTAATGGATATTGAGAGACTCATTCTTGCGAATAGGCGGGTCTATAAGCGCGTAATAATCATCTAATGGAGGTTGCCCGCCGTTTGTCATGCTTTCTACAGCACCTGCAGAAGGGTATCACTGTTAGTGAACCCAAAGAACTGACAGCATCTGACCTGCCTTGAAATTAATCTGAAATTCTTCATTGAGATGTTGTGCTATTGGTACTACCGGAACGATCAGCATTAAAATTGTTCACTACAATAACAATCTCGCCTGCAATGAGATTATCTCTATATCGATAAAGTAATTCATTGTCTGCAGTGTAATTAGGATCATCAAAATGATGATCTTCACGAATTTTGAAAGCATCTTTGATAGATTGCCAGAAATTCTTATCATCTTCATGTGATTCTTTCGGGTCACTCATATTTGGTTCAGCGATATCAATATCTTCCGGATTATCTAAACTATTCATTCTTTTCTGATTTGTAAACAGTGTAATTTCATCTTTTAAATAGCCGTCAGTAATTAATCTTTTGATGACCTTGATTACTTCATCTTCTGTTTTATAACTTCCTATGACAGTTTGCTTTTTTTTCATGATTTTTCCTCCTAATGTTACCTTTAAAAATTTCAAGAGTCATAATAAAATTGGCATAGACATAACTGTGACAAAAATGTGTCTATGCCAATATAACACTATTATAAAAGTACAGGTAGTATCCTACAAACAAAACAACTTAGAAACTTGAAAAGAGAAGGTAGGTAAAGTATCATATAGTAAGGAATCTGCATAATTCAGCTAGATAATCAGAAGCTAACATTAAGCACAAATTGACTAATTTATAAATATAACCTAAGACATAATGAATAGAATGGGAGTACTATAGTGAGTAAAAGATACACAGTAGTTTTAGCAGCAGGTCAAGGCACAAGAATGAAATCAAAATTATACAAAGTCATGCATCCAGTCATGGGAAAACCAATGGTTGGTCATGTTGTAGATGCAGCACATGCAGTCAAAATGGATCAAGTAGTGACTGTTACTGGTGTTGGAGCGGAAACTGTTCAAGATTATTTAGGGGATAAGAGTTCTTATGTACTGCAGGAAGAACAACTAGGAACAGCGCACGCAGTGAAACAAGCAGCTTCAATCTTAAAAGATAAAGAGGGTACAACGCTTGTGATTTGTGGAGATACTCCGTTATTAACGGCAAAGACATTGACCGGATTAGTTGATTTTCATGAAAATGAAGGGGCCAAGGCAACTGTTTTGACAGCTCATGCTGATAATCCATTTGGTTATGGGCGTGTAATTCGTTCAAATGATGATGCGGTAGTAAAAATTGTAGAACAAAAAGATGCTTCAAAAGAAGAAGCTGCTGTTCAAGAAATCAACACAGGGACTTACTGTTTTGATAATAAAGCATTGTTTGAAGCGTTAGAAAAAGTAAAAAACGAAAATGTCCAGGGAGAATATTATCTGCCGGACGTGATTGAAATATTAAAAAATCAAGAAGAACTTGTCGCTGCTTTCCAACTGGAAAACATGGACGAAGCATTAGGTGTAAATGACCGTGTTGCTTTAGCCCAAGCTCATCAATCAATGAAAGAGCGTATCAATGAGCAGCATATGCGTAATGGTGTATCAATTATTGATCCTGCAAATACGTATATTGAAAGTGATGTAAAAATCGGCCAAGATACAGTCATAGAGCCAGGCGTTTACCTTAAAGGAAACACAGTGATTGGAGAAGGCGTACTGATTGGTGCTCACTCAGTAATCGTAGATAGTACAATTGGCAACAGTGTTAAAATTATAAGTTCTACCATTGAAGAATCAATTATGGGAGATGGTAGTGATATTGGACCAAACAGTCATTTAAGACCCCAAACGATTTTAAAAGAATCTGTTCATATTGGAAATTTTGTTGAAGTGAAGAAAGCTACGATCGGCAAGCACACCAAAATTGGACATCTAACTTATGTAGGAGATGCCGAATTGGGAGAAAATATTAATGTAGGCTGCGGAACGGTTTTTGTGAATTATGATGGAAAGAATAAGCACAAAATCGATATAGGAGACAACTCATTCATTGGATGTAATACTAACTTGATTGCGCCTGTAACAGTTGAGAAAAATACGTATATTGCTGCTGGTTCAACAATCACAGATACTGTTCCAGAAAATGCTTTGGCGATTGCTAGAGCTCGTCAAACGATAAAAGAAGGATATTTCACTAAAATGCCACAAAAAGATTAGAAGTCTCTCTTTAAAAGCGTTATTATTAAATAAGAATATTGATTTATCCCGCGCTTCATCATAAACTAGGAGATGGGAAAAAATAGAAACGCACAAAAAATTGGAGGCCGACATGTCCGAACATTATTCAGATCCAAAACTTAAGATTTTTGCTTTGAGTTCTAACGTGCCACTTGCAGAAAAAATTGCAAAAGACGTTGGAGTAGAATTAGGAGACGTATCTGTAAAAAAATTCAGCGACGGTGAGATTCGCATCAATATTGAGGAAAGTATACGTGGAGATCACGTCTATTTAATTCAGTCTACATCAGCACCTGCAAATGATCATTTAATGGAAGTGCTGATTATGATTGATGCATTGAGAAGAGCAAGTGCTAAGACAATTAATGTAGTTATCCCTTATTATGGTTATGCAAGACAGGATAGAAAAGCGAGATCTCGTGAACCGATTACCGCTAAACTAGTAGCGAATATGATCACACAAGCAGGAGCAGATAGAATATTAACGCTTGATCTACATGCTTCTCAGATTCAAGGGTTCTTTGATATCCCTGTAGATCACTTACTAGGAGCGTCACTACTTGCAAACTGGTTCTTGGATAAAGGGTTAGGTGGAGAAGATACAGTAGTTGTGTCTCCTGATCATGGTGGCGTAACACGTGCGCGTAAACTTGCAGAATTCTTGAAATCACCATTAGCAATTATTGATAAACGTAGACCAAAAGCAAATGTTGCAGAAGTTATGAATATCGTTGGGAATGTAAATGGAAAGACTGCAATACTGATTGATGATTTAGTTGATACTGCTGGAACGATTACCTTAGCCGCTGATGCACTGATTAATCAAGGTGCTAACGAAGTATACGCCTGTGGGACTCATGCTGTATTCTCTGGACCAGCAATTGAAAGATTAGAAGCATCACCAATTAAAAAAATGGTTGTTACAGATTCTATCAACCTATCAGAAGATAAAAAGATTGATAAAATTGCTCAAGTAAGTGTTGGAGAGCTTATGGGACATGCCATTAAACGCATTCACGAAAACCGCTCAGTAAGTCCGTTATTTGAGAAAAAATTTAAAAAATAAACTAAATAGCTAAAATAAGAGTCACTGGCCTAACTAAACAAATTAAACGATTATTTCTGATTATTATTAGTTTTTCTAAATGTATAATAATAGTGAGATGATTTTACTTTAGGCTAGTGTCTTTTGTTGGTCTTTTAGGGGAAAAGGAGCAGAACCAGTCATGCTTGATAAAATTAAATTTCATTTGAGCAAAATGAAACCACTAGATGCAGTCATCATTGTATGTCTTTTTGTAGCTTCTTTTATCCCACATGTGGTTTATGGTATCCAGTTGAGTCAGATAGATGAAGATGCTTTGGTCTATGCAACTGTTAAAATCTCGGGAGAAGAAGTTTATCGAGTAGAACTTTCTGAGGATACCCCTCATGAAACAATGACCTTTTACCCTGCGGAGGATCAATATAACATTATTGAAGTAGATGGAACCCGAATACGTAATAAAGAAGATAACAGTCCAGATCAAATCGGTGTCAGAAAAGGTTGGATTAGTAAACCAGGTGAGACTGCAGTAGTGCTGCCTCATGAATTAATTATAGAAATCCATGCAGAATCTCCTGATGGCACAGAGATTCAAGATGACGAAGAGGTTATTATTCCTCTTTAATTCAATAATAAAAAAACCACTGGCGAATTAAATAATCGTCAGTGGTTTTTTAATGGATTAAATTTAGTTGATTAAGACGCTGATACCTAATAGAATCACTTCAGCTCCAGAAAATAGAACTAAGTTTTTAATAGAAACAATAAATGTTTTTTCCTTTATTTGTGCTTGATTAAAGGTAGCTAAATTTTTATGAATTGGAATAAGTGTTAATAATACAAGTAAAAGTAATGGATGTAACCAACCTGTTAAAACGGATATTACAATAACGAGATATGCAGCATATACTAGTAAATTAAAGAGTTGCACACCAGTTTTTCTTCCGATGTAATAAGGTAGAGTATAACGATGGTTGGAAATATCCTGCTCAAGATCACAAAGATTGTTAGCTAGCATAATGTTGGCAATTAAGAAGACGGTTGGCAAGGATACGAAAAAAATAATTAATAGAGACCATAAGTTACCTGATATATTGAATTCAGGCAAACGCAGACTTAAATCCAGCAGTAGACTGTTATCTACATTAACAAATGCAATAATAAAGAAAATGCCAAAGCCCATTGTTAATCCGGAAATGACTTCACCTAGAGGCATTCTTGAAATCGGTACAGGACCGAAAGTGTAAAATATTCCAATCAGAAAACATAGTCCACCTATAAAGAGTAATAGAAGACTAGTCCGAATTACTAGAACGATCCCTAAAAGAGAAGCCAGCGTCAGCATGCTGAGAATTAGATAAATGACTAGTTTCTCTGATAATTTGGTTTGACCGATGATATTGACTTCTTCCTTATAGCCGGCAGCTTTTGCTTTCTGGTAGTCCATTAAGTTATTGATTGCCGTGGTCGCCATGTCGAACAACAGCATAGCAACAAAAAATATGAGGGAATTTGTTAAGTTAAAAACTTGAAAATAATAAATTGTAAACAGTAATCCTAGTAAGAAAGGAAATAAACTAGCTAATTTAGTTTTTATTTCTACTAGGTCTAAAAAAGTTTTTGCGGCCATGATTAATCTCCATTCACTAATGTAAAGTCATCATTTTTTAATTTAAAGTCTTTTAAGCCATCTGAAAGATATACTTTTTTATCTTTCGTAACAAACACGGCATCTACTCCGTCTAATTGATTGACATATTCCAGTCCACCTTCTAATCCTTTTGAAAATAAGGAAGTAGATAATCCGTCTCCATCAATTGAGCTAGTTGTTACTACGCTTACTCCGGCGAGCTCATTGTCAAAAGGATACCCAGTTTCCGGGTTCATTAAGTGATGATATTTTTTACCATCAACTTCAAGGAATCTTTCATAAACGCCTGAAGTTACCATAGATTGGTTACTGAGAGGAATAAAACCAATGATTTCCCCGCGTTCTTCAAAAGGATCTTGGATTCCTACTTGCCAGTCTTCATTTACATCTCTTGGGCTACTGCCCATAACAAAAATATTGCCTCCTAGGTCGATAACAGCTGTTTCAACATCGTTTTCGGTTAGTACTTTAACAGTTTCATCTGTAATGAAACCTTTTGCAATTGCTCCAAGATCAATTTTCATACCTTCCTCAGAAAGGTAAACAGTTTGATTCTCTTCATTTAACTCTACTTTTTTGTAGTCTACTAAAGATAATGCTGTATCAATTTCAGCTGGTGAAGGTACTCGAGCATCGGGAAAACCAATTCGCCATAGATCTGTGATTGGTCCAATAGTTAGATCGAAACTACCTTCTGTTTTTTCGCTGTAAGTAAGAGCAGATTTAATAAGAGCAAATAAATCATCTGAAACTGGAACAGGCTCTTGCCCGGCCGCTTCATTGATTGCTTTGATCATAGAATGTTCTTCTTCATCTTCCGTTGTAATAAATTCAGCTAATTCTTTTATTCGGTCAAATGCTTTTGACAAGACTTCTTCTTTTCCTTGATCATAGATTGTCACACGTACCACAGTGCCCATTAAAAATTCTGTCTCTTCGTATGGTTGGTCAGCAAGCGTGCGCTCATCTTCAGAAACAGCAGAGTTACAGCCGCTGAGAGTAAGCAAAATTGATAATAACAAAATTATTCGAGTGTGCATTCTCGTTTTCATGTAAAAACTCCTCATTATAGATACTAGCTCATTTGATTTACATAAAAAAATGAGCCTTAGAATTATCTCTAAGACTCATTGTATTTATAGAAACGCTTTATTGCAATATTAAATTGACTTAATGCAAAGTCTTTTTATTATTCTGCAGCGTTGTCTACTTCGATCATTTCAGTATTGCCTTCTTCAGCAGCATCAATCAATTGTTCAGAATATTTGATAAAGCTTTCTGATGACTGAGTAGCACCTGATACAACATCAACTTCTGAAGGATCTTGAACTTCTACTAATTGGCTGTTTAAATCAGGAAGATAATCAGCTGGACCAACGCCAACTTTTTCTGACATAGCTTCTTGGTAGCCTTCGTCTTCTGATTTCAAATCTCCAGCTTCATTTTTGTAGTCATAGTTTGATTCAGTGATTTCTCCACCGTCTACTGTCATATCGAAAACTACACGCCAGCCATTTTCATCGAAGTTTTGTTCTTCCAATGAATAAGTACCGTCTTGTAATTCACCTGTAGCTGCTTGGTCTTCTGATTCTTCAGTAGTTGATTCTTCAGAAGTTGATTCCTCAGTTGTTGTTTCTTCAGTATCTTCAGCTTCATCTGAATTACCACATGCTGCCAAAATTAATGTTGATGCAAAAAGTGTTGTTGCGAATTTGAAACTTTTCATGATTTTCATGGTGTCCCTCCAATAGGAATTTAGTTTTAGCTTACGAGCATTTACTCGCTTGCAAATTAATTTACAAACATAGTATACCTTTCTAGTTATCGTTTGTCTATACTTTCACAATAAATTATTTTTATTTATCTATTTTTTAATATAATTTTCATATAAATAGAAAGCCTATTCATGTTTGATTATATGCTATTTTAAAAGTTTTAAAATAATTTAAAAATAGTCTAGACAAATGCTTATTAATTACGTTATAATTAATTCGGAATAATTGTGAAATAATTATCAAATTATTTGATGTTGGAATCACAATAGAATTAGCTATTATAAAAGGAGTATACCAATATGCCACAGATTAACATTGTTGTTGTTGGAGGCGGGTTTGCAGGGGTATCTGCTGCGAAATCACTCTCGAAAAAATTGAAGAAAAATAGTGATGTAGTGATCACATTAATTGATCGTCATCCCTATCATACTTACATGACTGAATTACATGAAGTTGCAGGTGGACGGGTAGAACCTAGCGCTATCCAGTATGACTTACAACGTTTGTTCTCTAGAAGAAAAAATGTTCAGTTGGTGACAGATAACGTAACAGAATTAGATCACCAAAATAAAACTGTTATTACTGAAAATGGTCAATATGCATATGATTACCTTGTTTTAGGTATGGGTGGAGAAGCAAATGATTATGGCACTCCAGGTGTTAAAGAAAATGGATTTACTCTTTGGTCATGGGAAGATGCAGTTCGTATTCGTCGTCATATAGAAGATACAGTAGCTGCAGCTGCCAGAGAACGAGATGCTGAAAAAAGAGCAGCTATGTTACGATTCGTTGTATGTGGTTCTGGATTAACTGGTATTGAAATGGTTGGGGAACTAATTGATTGGAAACCAGTACTTGCGGACAAGTATCACATCGATGAAAGTGAAATTGAATTGGTCGTTGTAGAAGCATTACCGGAGATATTGGCAACTATTCCTCGTGTTAGTTCAAATAAAGTAGAAAAATATTTAACGAAGAAGAAAGTTCGTATATTGAAAAATGCTCCAGTTGTGAATGTAGCTCCAGATAATGTAGAATTAAAAACAGACGAAAACTTACCAACGCATACACTAATATGGGCGGCTGGAGTTAAAGCTAACACAGATACTGACGAATTTGGTGTAGAAAAAGCTAGAGCTGGAAGATTAGTTGCAAATGAATTTATGGAAGCAAAAGGGTTAGAAAATGTTTATGTCATTGGAGATCTTGTATATTATGAAGAAAATGGGAAACCCACTCCACAAATCGTACAGGCAGCTGAACAAACAGGTCATACAGCAGCTAAAAATATTGCAGCAGCCATTCAAGGTGGAGAAAAACATCCACATGAATCTAATTATCAAGGAACGTTAGTTTCTGTAGGGTCCACATATGGGGTAGCTTATTTATTTGATAAAATTCATTTAAGTGGATTCTTTGCAATATTAATGAAACACATAGTAAACCTTAAGTATTTTGTCGATATTAATTCTCTATATTATTTAGTACAGTATATATTCCATGAATTTTTCCATATTAAAAACAAGCGTAATATTTTCCGCGGGCACTTATCACGGTATGGAAATGTATTATGGAGTGTGCCTTTAAGGGTGTTTTATGGGAGTATGTGGCTAGTAGAAGGTCTCAAAAAAGCCTTCGGATTGCTCGGGGCAGAGAGCTGGTTTGGAGATTACGTTGCCTTGCCTTTCTCTTGGTTGCAAGATCCGGCATCCGGTGCATCTGAAGTAGTGGAAGAAACAGTTGCAAAACCAGTATTTGGACTAAGCTATGCATATGGAGAAGAACCGATGATGATTTTTAAAGAAGCTCCAGGCTGGTTTGAAAGCATTATGAAAATAATGATTCCTAATACAGAAATGGCGTTATTCTTCCAGAAATTTATGACTTATGTTGAAATTGCTATAGCTTTAGCACTGATCTTTGGGTTATTTACTTGGTTGACAAGTGCCGCAACAATTGGGCTTGTAATATCCTTCGCTCTTTCAGGTATGTTCTACTGGATTAATATCTGGTTTATCTTTGTTGCAATTGCATTGATGAATGGATCAGGACGTGCATTTGGGTTGGATTACTATGTTATCCCATGGATTCAGAAAAAAGCTGGATCATGGTGGTATGGAAAAGAAAAATCTCTGTATTAACCCTTAACGTATAGTTGAATATTGAGTATAATAGTAGAGAGAGGAGGCAGGTTTGCAGACTTGCCTCCTCTCTCTATCTAAGTTATTTTAGTTTAAAGGAGAAATATATGAAACTGCATCGGATGTGGGATAATTACCCTCAGGTAGCAACTGAATTGGAACAAGTAAACGGACTAATTGAACAATCAGTCCGCATGAGAAATAAGGAAGTAGAATTTGTATTAAAAGATATGCTTGATTCGGGAGGGAAGATGGTGCGCCCGGCTTATACGCTCCTGTTTTCTACTTTTGGAGCTGATCATAATCCCAAACGCGCTCAGGCATTAGCTGCATCCATTGAAGTGCTGCACACGGCGACCCTGATTCATGATGATATTATCGATGATGCATCACAAAGAAGAGGGAAAGTTTCTTTACAATCTAGATATGGAAAAAGTGCAGCGGTCTATGCTGGAGATTATTTATTCACAGTTTCATTTCGTTTAAGTGCACAATATGCTAATACGGTTAATCAGTTTGAAGTAAATACTCGGGGAATGGAACGAATACTGATGGGCGAATTAGATCAGATGAATTTGTATTATAAGCAAGATATGACCATTCGTCAGTATCTAACACAAATTTCTGGTAAAACAGCGCAGTTATTTGCATTGGCCTGTTATACTGGAGCATTAGAGGGGGGCCAATCTGAAAAAGAGTCAAGAAATGCTTATTATATTGGAAGCCACATTGGTATGGCGTTTCAGTTATTAGACGATATTTTAGACTATACACAAAGTGCAGAAGACTTCGGAAAACCGGTTTTAGAAGATGTAAGGCAAGGAATCTATACCGCTCCTCTTATTTTTGCTATGCGTAAAAATCGTTCTAAGTTTGAGCCTTTGCTATCGAAACAAGATCAAATGACAGATGAAGATATTAGAACAATTAAACAGTGGGTCCTTGAATTTGAAGGGGTAAAAGAAGCCAGACAAATAGCGCAGAAATATACCGAAAAAGCTATAAAACGAATAAAAAAATTACCAGATACACCAGAGAAAAAGGTCATTGAGAAACTAACACTGCAGTTGCTTCAACGTAATCTTTAGAATAAGGTGCTGAATATGACAAAAAGCCAAAAAATGATCTATATCGCTTTACTCGCTGCTCAGGCAGTTGTCTTGAGCTTGGTGGAAAGAATGATACCGTCACCTTTTGCTTTTGCGCCAGGAGCCAAGCTCGGAATTGGAAACCTCATTACCATTATTGCCATTTATACTTTACCATTTAAAGATAGCTTTACTGTAGTTTGGATGAGATTGCTCATGACAACATTGCTTGGCGGAACGTTATCGACGTTTCTTTACAGTTGTGTCGGAGCACTTTTAAGCTATATAGGAATGCTAGTGATTAAGTTACTAGGATCAAATAAAGTAAGTGTTATAGGTGTGAGTGCAACAGGAGGTATCTTGCACAATCTTGGGCAATTAATTGTAGCAAGTACGATTGCCCAATCTTGGACAGTTCTCTTATATCTACCGATACTATCCTTTATGGGCATAATGGCTGGGATAGCAAATGGTATTATTGCAAATTACATGATGGCACATATCAATACTTTAAAATTCTTCCGAAAGAGCCAATTAAAAGATAAGACATCTCGCTAAAATAAATTAAAAGATAATAAAAGCGGTTCTCTGTCAAACATACTAAGATTAGTAGTGTAATATCCACGACGGTGGATATGCACTACTATTTTTTTATATAGTAGAGGTGAAGATGAGGCCGTCAACGTTAGAAGACCATGAGTCTGCATGTCAAACTGGCCCCTTCACTATCCTTGATTGAATCAGTTTGAAGTATGTTGGTCCTTTGAGATCGTCTATAGGAAAGTGGAATCGTTAAGGCATAGTGGAGTACTTCAATTTAATATAGAAAGGAGCGAAAATAAATGAGAGTCATGGCTTTAGATGTAAGTAAAGGAAAAAG
>NZ_FOSJ01000111.1 GCF_900114235.1 Marinilactibacillus piezotolerans
CCTGAATAATTCATACTTTCTTTTGGAACATGTAGAAACTGCCTAACGGCAGGTGAAATTAACTTTTTATATCATCACCCTTTAAGTGATGAAAAAAGAACCCCTTTCTGATATGGTAAAGGTGACTAAACCAACCACAAGAAAGGAGTTCTTCTAATGATTAGCTTACACAAAAATCAAGTTAAATTCAATTCAAACATCACTATTTCCCATACAGGTGGTCGCTTATCAAGCGATTCTGGATTAGTCTTAGTTAAAGAAGTCATGAATACCTTCAATTTCTCTGAACTGGCCAAAGGCCTGTTGCACATAACGGATCATCGTGCCTATTTCACCCATGATAATATAGCGATACTTGAGCAGTTCATCATGCAGCTGGTCGCTGGCTATTCGGCAGACTCTTCAGCGAATCTTTTAAGACAAGATCCCGTATTCCAAATGGTGCTAGGCAAGAAGCCTTTAGCCTCTCAATCATCACTTTCACGTTTTCTAGACCGTTTCTCAGAAGAAAATATCCATCAACTACAGTCTTTGAATCAAGCATTAATCGATCAAGCACGTTTGATCCGCAATGATACAGAATTGATCATAGATATTGACTCTACCCATTCAGATACCTTTGGCCATCAAGAACAAACAGATTATAATGCACATTATCAAACCTACGGCTACCACCCATTAGTTGCCTTTGACGGACTGACTGGAGATTTCTTAAAAGCTGAACTGCGTTCAGGGAACCAATACACATCCAAAGGCGTGAAAGGGTTTATAGACCCGTTGTTACTTCACTACAATGAGGCATTACCCCATACCGACATATTGGTACGGGGAGACAGTGGGTTCGCTACACCAGAGGTGTATGAGTCTTGCGAAGCCAACAGCGCTCATTATGTGATCCGGTTAAAGAACAATCAAAAGCTCAGTCAACGAGCTGAACAATTAGTCCTGTACGGGGACAACCAAAAATGGGAAGAGCGAGAAGTTCAGTATTTTTCTGTACTGTATCAAGCTCAGTCATGGTCCAAACCTCGTCGTGTCTGTATTCGATCTGTTCGTGAAGGAGGAGAACTTCTCTTTCAACACTCGTTTATTGTGACTAGTCTTTCAGAGACGATCTCTCCTGAAGCTGTATTCTCTCTTTATGGTAAACGCGGTACAATGGAAAACTTTATCAAAGAAGCGAAATCAGGGTTTTATTTTGATAAAACCGATAGTCCACGATTCCTGGAAAACCATGTCAGAATGATGATGAGTGTCTTGGCTTATAACCTCGTCAATTTTTTGAAGACCATTGCGTTTGAGAAACTGAATCAGGGCATGACGATTCATTCCATTCGATTGCGATTACTTAAAGTTGCCGGTAAACTCGTTCAAACAGGGAGACAAGCTTATCTCAAACTGTCGAGTTACCATGTATATCAAGCTGAATTTTATAAGGTTTTTGAGCGCCTAAGGCAATCCAGGCAATGGATTTAGACCCTTAAATGCAAAAAAATTTTCAATCCTTCACTTTCAAGGGAGAAGTATGCCCTTAAACACTTAAGAAAATCCTTAAGAGATTGATTCAGTAGAAATCAAGTCCAAAGACACATTGTTTAATGAAAAAGTCGCTAATTTTTTCAAAAACAAATAATCTGTTCAAGAAAACAGGCTTAATTACAGAGCTATGAATTATTCAGGT